>RFPW01000259.1 GCA_009925965.1 Betaproteobacteria bacterium | reverse complement strand
GTCTCTTCGACCGGGCTGCTACTTGACGGCCTTCTTGAGGCCTGCGCCAGCCGAGAACTTCGGCCGCTTGCCTGCCTTGATTTGGATCGTCTCGCCAGTTGCCGGGTTACGGCCCTGACGTGCTGCTGTCTTCGTCACTGAGAACTTGCCGAAACCGGAGAAAGAAACTTCTCCGTCCTTGGCGAGCTCACCCTCGATTGTGCTGAGGAATGCTTCGACAGCTTCTCCGGCGTCCTTCTTGGACAGACCGGCCTTCTCTGCTACTGCATCTACGAACTCGGACTTCGTCACCTGCTCCTCCTTGGAGGTCGTGGTCGCGGAGTTTTCTACCAACGTTTACGGACGACTTCTCAACGAAACGCCGCTCGTGCGGCAAGAATCTTGCCCATGACGCTCGAAAAAGCAGCTTGGACAGCAGTCGTTGCAACTTCTTGGATCGTAGCCGCGGTGATCTTCATTGAGGGTTATCAGGGCTACGGATGGGTGGCGGTGGCAGTTGGCCTTGCAGCCTCAGTCAACCTCTTGGGCAGCAGCCCCGACAACTGATCAGAGGGCGTCTAGCAGCCTACGGGCAGCGATGCCACGGTGGCTGATTGCGTCTTTTTCGGTGTCGTCGAGTTCGGCCATCGTCAAGCCGTCATCCCTCCCTGCGGGAACGAAAACAGGGTCGTAGCCAAACCCACCGCCGCCAGCTGGGCTTAAAGCCATCGCGCCTGCGCAACGGCCTTCCAGAGTTCGCTCCAGACCGGTCGTCGGGTCGACCACCGCAATCACGCAGACGTACTCCAGCCCACTTCCAGCTGGCGCTCGCAACAATCTCTTGCTGACGGTCTGATGGAGGCCGGCATTCCGGGTATTGCCGGC
Organism: Betaproteobacteria bacterium; assembly: GCA_009925965.1. Taxonomy (GTDB): domain Bacteria; phylum Pseudomonadota; class Gammaproteobacteria; order Burkholderiales; family Burkholderiaceae_E; genus RFPW01. Next base: position 2,106 of record RFPW01000259.1, on the reverse strand, counting down.
ATCGATACTCGTCGCCTCACGCGACATCTGCGCGAGCATGGCGCGCAGGCTGGTTGCCTCATCGCCCGTTCGGCCACGGGCGAGGACGTCGGAGCAACCGCCGAATCATCCGTGCCGTTATCCGATGACCAACTCGTCCTCGAAGCGCTCGAGCGTGCACGCGGGTTTGCGGGTCTGGCTGGCATGGATTTGGCGCGAGTGGTATCGGTTCGCGAATCCTACGAATGGACCGAGCGCTCCTGGCGCCTCGTCGGTGGTTATGGTTCGAATGTTGAATCTGATTTGAATCATGGGCGTGCAATTAAGCACGTCGTTGCGTTTGATTTTGGGATCAAGCGCAATATTTTGCGCATGCTCGCCGATCGCGGCGCAAGAATCACGGTCGTACCGGCCCAGACTTCCTCGGCTGAAGTGATTGCGCTTAAGCCCGACGGGATTTTTCTGTCCAACGGCCCCGGTGACCCGGAGCCATGCACTTACGCGATTAATGCGACCGCCGACCTGATTGAACGGGGCTATCCCGTGTTTGGTATTTGTCTAGGCCACCAGATTCTCGGTCTGGCCAGTGGTGCGCGAACGCAAAAAATGAAGTTTGGCCACCACGGCGCAAATCATCCGGTCAAGGATCTCGATACGCACAGGGTCTTGATCTCGAGTCAGAACCACGGCTTCGCGGTCGACGCTGCAACGCTACCGGCGAATTTGCGGGTCACTCATGTGTCGCTCTTCGATGGATCCGTTCAGGGGCTCGAGCGAACCGATCGTCCTGCTTTTGGATTTCAGGGTCATCCCGAGGCCAGTCCTGGGCCGCATGACGTGGCGTATTTGTTCGACCGATTCTTTGCGTTAATGGGGAACTGACCATGCCAAAGCGTCAGGATCTCCGCGGCATTCTCGTCATTGGTGCCGGCCCGATCATCATTGGGCAGGCCTGTGAATTTGATTACTCGGGTGCTCAGGCCTGCAAGGCACTAAAGTCCGAGGGCTATCGTGTCATTCTGGTCAATAGCAACCCGGCCACCATCATGACTGACCCGGAAACGGCCGATGTGACCTACATCGAACCGATTACCTGGCAGGTTGTCGAGCGGATTATTGAGCGGGAGCGCCCCGATGCAATTCTGCCCACGATGGGCGGTCAGACCGCTCTTAATTGCGCGCTTGACCTGCATCGACATGGGGTGCTTGATCGGTATCAGGTTGAGTTGATCGGCGCCAGTCCCGAGGCCATCGACAAGGCCGAAGATCGGCTGAAGTTCAAAGACGCGATGACCAAGATCGGCCTTGGTAGCGCCCGCTCCGGTATTGCGCATAGCCTTGAAGATGCGCAGGCGGTTCAGCAGACACTGGGTTATCCGGTCATCATTCGGCCGAGCTTTACGCTCGGTGGCACGGGTGGAGGGATCGCTTATAACCTCGAAGAATTTCTCGAGATTTGCCGTCGCGGCCTTGATCTTTCGCCCACCCGCGAACTCCTGATTGAAGAAAGCCTGATTGGCTGGAAAGAATTCGAAATGGAGGTCGTTCGCGACCGCGCCGATAACTGCATCATCGTCTGCTCGATCGAAAATCTGGACCCGATGGGCGTGCATACCGGTGACTCGATCACCGTTGCGCCCGCTCAAACGCTGACGGACAAGGAATACCAATTGATGCGCAATGCATCGATCGCGATTCTGCGTGAGATCGGGGTCGATACCGGCGGCAGCAACGTCCAGTTTGCGATCAACCCCCAAGACGGCCGAATGGTCGTCATTGAGATGAACCCCCGCGTCAGTCGATCGAGTGCTCTGGCTTCAAAAGCCACTGGGTTTCCGATCGCGAAGGTGGCTGCCCGGTTGGCTGTGGGCTATACCCTTGACGAATTGCGCAACGACATCACGGGCGGCGCGACACCGGCGTCCTTTGAGCCGTCGATCGATTATGTCGTCACGAAAATCCCTCGATTCGCCTTTGAGAAGTTCCCGCAGGCCGATCCTCGCCTGACCACTCAAATGAAGTCGGTGGGTGAGGTGATGGCGATCGGCCGAACATTTCAGGAGTCATTCCAGAAAGCGTTACGGGGTTTGGAGATTGGCATCGACGGCCTCGACGAGCGGCTGACTG
>RFPW01000258.1 GCA_009925965.1 Betaproteobacteria bacterium | reverse complement strand
GTTAGCTGTCGACGAAATCAGGGCAATAATCGCCAAGATTAGTCCGGAGGGGATTCGCACGTTAATTTGATTCAGGCTTAATGGCATTTTGGTGAAGGCTGTGGGGAAACCATTAACGCTCCTTGAATGCACGAAGCTCAATGGATACCCGCAATGCAGAAGCGGCTTTAAAACCCCATGCTAACGCGTCTTGTTGATCAGGTTGCGTTAAATCCGAACGTGACCATCGATACACGTGACACTCTCGCCCCCTACCCAGATTTCGCCATCGGCACTTTCGACATAGACGCGTCCCGCGCGCCCCACTGCGGTTCCCTGACTTGCGATGTAGTTGGGCGGAGCATGACCCGCGCCGATTAGCCATTGTGCCAGGCCGGCATTGAGGCTCCCTGTTACGGGGTCTTCAACCATGCCACTATGGCCCGGGAAGAAGGCCCGCACTTCAAACGCGACGTTCTCCTCAACGCTTGGTGATGTTTCAACCGTGGGGTGATGACCCACAACACCGACCTTGGCGCGAGGTCCGACAACACCAATATCGAGTCCGGCCAAGATCGCTGCGTCCGGTTTGAGGGCCAGTACAAGCTCGGCAGACCGCAGCAATACCCCTCGCCAGCGCGGACCGTTATCGCACCAGGCATGATCGATGATGTCGTCGGCACTCAGGCCGAAGCCTCGAGTGATCAGGTCGACATCGGCGGGATCGAGGGGGCCTACCTTTCGTCGTGGGGGTGCCGCAAATGACAGAAGATGTCCCTCGCGCCGAATTTGCACCAGCCCAATGCCACACTCTTGCACGACGGTATGGCCCTTAGGAAGGCCGCCCGCCTCAAGCCAGGCATGACAGGTCCCAAGAGTGGGGTGCCCAGCAAATGGGAGTTCTCGTCCAGGGCAAAAAATTCGGACTCTGTAATCCGCCTGATCGTTGAGCGGGGGCAGCACGAATGTCGCCTCGGACAAGTTGGTCCAGTCAGTGAACTGTTGCATCTCCGCGTCCGCCAGCCCAATACCGTCCAATACAACGGCCAAGGGGTTCCCCCGGTATGGCTCAGCCGTGAAGACGTCGACTTGCTTGAAGGCGCGACGGTTCCGCGGCATCGGACTAGCGCCGAACGAGGTCGCGCGAAAAATCCATGATCAGGCGGGTTGCCAGATAAAGTCGTGGTTCAATCGAATCAATCAGGATGTATTCATCGTCATTCGAGTGCGCGCCAAAGCTGAGCAGCCCGAATCGTTCGAGGACTGGATTAGTCGTTTGCGCAGCCGCAAACGCGGCATCTGTTCCGCCGCCACTCACGCTATCGACGACTTTGAGGCTCTTGCCCAGTTCTGAGTAAATCCGCTGCGCATGCTCGCCCACGCCAATTTGGGCTGGATTCAGAGTCAGAGGCGGCCGGCGGTTTTCGAACGTCATTTCAACTTTGGTGCCGGGGATTAACTGGTTCTTGATGGTCGATCTGATTTTCGATTCAAGTCCAGCGTAGTCTTCAATGTTCGTGACTCGAACGTCGGCAGCGGCATTTGCCTCCGCAGGGATGACGTTGCGGTTCGTGCCGCCAGAAATCATGGTCCAGTTCATTTTGACCCCGCGACTGGGATCCGAAAACTGTCTTGTCTGGAGGACCTGATGCGAGAGTTCATAGATCGCATTCAGGCCAAGTTCGGGGGCACTCCCCGCATGCGAGGCTTTGCCCGTCACTTTGAGGTTCACCGCGGCAATTCCAGCAGTCGCGAGTGACAGTTGATCAGAATTGGACGGTGAGCCTTCATGGGACATGGTCAGGTCGTGTTCGGCGCCTAACTTCATCAAGACGTTTCTCGACGCGGGTGAACTGATTTCTTCGTCGCCGTTGATCAGAACCGTCAGCGTTCCGTAGTCCCTGAACGACAGTTGATTGAGGATCGCGAGCGTATGAAGGATGACCGCGATCCCGGCTTTGTCATCGCCAATGGCGAGTCCGTAGGCGCGATTCCCATCGATTCGGAATGGTTGCTTCGCACCCATCCCTTTCAGGTAAACCGTGTCCATGTGGGCGATGAGCAGTATTTTCTTGCGGCCAGTGCCGGAGAAGGTCGCCTTGACCATTCGGCCGATCTTGGCTGGCGTGTCGTGCATCCGGTAGGCGTCGGCACCGGGTTCAATGAATTCAACCTGGCCACCGAGTCCTAATAATCGGTCGTAGATGAGTTGGGAAATTCGGTCAAGACCCTCTCTATCTCCGCTCCCGGACTCAATCGCGACCAGATCTTTGAGCGTTGTCAGGAGCGGCCCCTGGTGCGCCTGGGCTGCGGCCCAAACTGCGGGGACCGGCGCTGCAAAGGCATTTTGTCCGCTAACGAGGGTTGAGAAGACCGATAAAAAGGCTGGGAGGAGGCTCCGTCTCAAGTTCCCGAACATGCCATTCAGCTCGCCGCTTCGACGATCATGCCACTGGCGACGCGAAGCCGTCGGCTGACCAGTTTTGCGATGTCGCGCAGGATCTTTAGCGCCAGTCCGGGCACTGTGTGAGACATACGTTCGAATTCGGCCGAAGACATGACAATCAATTTTGCGACCGAGGCGGTCGTGCAGGTCGCCGAGCGGTTTTCGCCGTCGAGCAAGGCCATCTCGCCCAAAATGCGGCTCTTGAACTCCCGCGTGACCGAGATTGGTTGCTGGCTCGTTCCTTGTTTCGTGATTGAAAATTTGCCCTCCACGACGAAAGCCATCCAAGTTGCTGAATCGCCTTCGAGAAAGACGCGCTCACCGGCCCGAAACGCCCGAAGCTCGACAAATCCCGCCAAAGTGTTGAGTTCGGCCGATGTAAGGTCGTCGAAAAACTCACAGCCCCGGAGGACTGAAACCCTTGTCTCATGTTCGACGAGGGCCGCCCCTGTCAAAACTTTGTCGGTCTTCTCAACCCTCGTTAGCGGACAAAATGCCTTTGCAGCGCCGGTCCCCGCAGTTTGGGCCGCAGCCCAGGCGCACCAGGGGC
>RFPW01000257.1 GCA_009925965.1 Betaproteobacteria bacterium | reverse complement strand
GGCCGGGTCAAGATTCCCTCGCCAGCCGGATTCGAGGCACGCGGGGGGCACACGCTTTATGGCCTGGACGATCCAATCCGCTCCTTGGACGCACAGGCCAAGGTCGACCTGCTGGGTCGGGTCGAAGTGATGGCGCGCGCGCTTGACCCTCGCGTTGTTCAGGTGATGGCAGGTCTGGCGGCCGAACATGATGTGGTCCTCGTGGTCCGGTCCGATGGTGTGATGGCGGCCGATGTGCGACCGCTGGTTCGCCTGTCGGTCACGGTGATCGCCGAGTCTGGTGGGCGTCGGGAGGTGGGAAGCGCAGGCGGCGGCGGGCGCTTCGGGTTTGAGCGTTTTGACGATGAAACCGTTCGCCGCACCGTTGAAGAAGCCGTTCAGCAGGCCCTGGTCAATCTGGATTCCCGTCCTGCGCCGGCTGGCACCATGAGCGTGGTCCTGGGATCCGGTTGGCCGGGCATCTTGCTCCATGAGGCGATCGGCCATGGCCTCGAGGGCGACTTTAACCGCAAGGGCTCCAGCGCGTTTGCCGGCCGGCTTGGCGAGCGGGTGGCGGCCCCCGGTGTGACCGTGGTAGACGACGGTACCCTGCCCGATCGCCGGGGTTCGCTCAACGTTGACGATGAGGGCAATCCGACGCGAGAGAATGTCTTGATTGAAGATGGCATCCTTCGTTCGTATCTTCAGGACACACTGAATGCCCGTTTGATGAAAGTCCCGGTAACCGGCAATGGGCGTCGGGAGTCCTTCGCGCATTTGCCGATGCCAAGGATGACGAACACCTGCATGATGGCCGGCGATCGCGATCCGGCCGAAATCGTCGAGTCACTTGATCGTGGGCTGTATGCCGTTAATTTCGGCGGTGGTCAGGTGGACATTACGAACGGTAAGTTCGTTTTTTCCGCCTCCGAGGCCTACTGGGTCGAGGGCGGCAAGATTCAGTATCCGGTCAAGGGCGCGACCATTATTGGCAATGGCCCCGACGCACTGACTCGGGTCACGATGATTGGCAACGATCTCCGCCTCGACCCGGGGATCGGCACCTGTGGCAAAGACGGTCAAAGCGTGCCGGTCGGTGTTGGGCAGCCGACGTTACGCATCGAAGGACTGACTGTGGGTGGGACCGGCTGACGCGCACTTCGGACTCCGTCGAAATGAAGCAGAATTTGTATTCCGTCCTGCGGGCAGGATTTCCCGCAGACCTAGACGCCATCGCCGTTGAGACCGATCAGGGCGAGCGCTATCGCTGGCGTGATCTCGAGCAGGGCAGCGCCAGGCTTGCAAATTTTCTCGAATCACTTGGCTTGAGCCCCGACGCCCGGATCGCGGTACAGGCCGAAAAATCCGTCGAATACTTGCTGCTCTACCTGGCCACAGTGCGCGCTGGACGCGTGTTCCTGCCGCTCAATACCGCGTATAAACCGGACGAAATCACCTATTTTCTTGGTGATGCCCAACCCGACGTATTCGTTTGTAGCTCCGCTAACGTGCATTGGGTTGACGAGATTGCCGCGAAGGCCAGCGTCCGGCATGTTTTTACGCTGGATGACAACCGAACCGGGTCAATTCTCGAATTATCGGCAGAGCTTTCCGACCGACATACCGTCGCTTCGTGTGGCCTACAGGATCTGGCTGCCATTCTCTATACCAGTGGTACCACGGGGCGCAGCAAGGGCGCCATGCTGTCGCACGTCAACCTGGCGACGAACGCCCAAACCCTGAAAGATTATTGGGGGTGGCAACCCAGCGATGTGTTGATCCATGCGTTGCCGGTTTTTCATGTGCATGGGCTCTTCGTGGCCATTCACGCCGCACTGCTAAATGGCAGCAAGATGCTTTGGATGTCGAAGTTCGACCCCCGACAGGTGATTGAACGGATGTCCGATGCGACCGTTTTTATGGGCGTGCCGACCCTGTATGTCCGCATGTTGGCTGAGCCGACGCTGACGCACGCGCGAGCGCAGGCGATGCGTTTGTTTATCTCGGGTTCGGCGCCCCTGTTGATTGAGACGTTTGAGGCCTGGCGCGAGCGCACGGGCCACACCATCCTCGAGCGATATGGCATGAGTGAGACGGTCATGCTGACCTCCAACCCCTACGGGGCCGATCCCCGTTATGCGGGCCAAAGTGAGCGGCGCGGCGGTACGGTTGGATTTCCCCTGCCCGGCGTTGATCTCCGGATTTGTGGGGACGATGGCGAGATCCTGGCCGAGGGAGAGATCGGTGGCGTCGAGGTCAAGGGGCCCAATGTGTTCCAGGGCTACTGGCGAATGCCCGAAAAAACCCGCGAGGAGTTCACCGACGACGGTTTTTTCAAAACCGGCGATCTGGGCCAAATCGATCCGCGGGGCTACGTGGTCTTGGTCGGGCGCAGCAAGGATCTGATTATCAGCGGTGGTTACAACGTTTATCCAGCCGAAATCGAGGGCATTCTCAACGAACTTGAAGGTGTCGCCGAGAGCGCCCTGATCGGGGTGCCCCATCCCGACTTCGGGGAGGTTGGGTTCGCCATCGTCGTGGCCAAGCCAGGTGCCGAGTTGACGGGTGACGCCCTGATCGATGCGCTCAAAAAACGTCTCGCGAACTTCAAAATTCCGAAACGATGTTTCATCGTGGATGCATTACCGCGCAATACGATGGGCAAAGTCCAGAAGAACCTCTTGCGCGATCAGTACCGCGTGTCTTTTTCCTGAACCTTATGACAACCCCTGTTACCGACGATCTTCGGATCCGCGAAATCCTCGAACTCGCGCCCCCTTCGCATCTGTTGAGCGAATTTCCCGTCACCGAGGCTGTGGCTCGAACCACGGCGAGTACGCGTGGCGCTGTTCACCGCATCCTGCACGGGATGGACGACCGGATGGTGGTCGTTATCGGGCCCTGCTCGATTCATGATCCCCAGGCAGCCTACGAGTACGCGCGACGCCTGGCGGAGCAGCGCCGCTGCTTTGCTGGCGAACTCGAAATCATCATGCGGGTCTATTTCGAAAAGCCGCGCA
>RFPW01000256.1 GCA_009925965.1 Betaproteobacteria bacterium | reverse complement strand
CTGCTCTAACCAACTGAGCTACCGACCCGCGAAACCCTCGATTGTCTTAAAACAGCCCCCCTCTGTCAAGTTGTAGAACGCTCCAAACGCCACATTTGCCATTGGATTCCCAGCCACCCGCCGGCGATGACAGCCCCAAAAACCAGCACCGATCCGAACGCGAGCGTTGAGAGTCCAGAAAGCCCTTGACCGATGGTGCATCCGACTGCAGTGACTCCGCCAAATCCCATCAGTGCCCCCCCGATCAGGTGGGTGGTCATATCGTCGACACCTCGAAATGCTTCCCATCGGAAGCGACCGGTCACCAGAGAAACAATAGCGGCACCGGTAATCATTCCTGCGACTGAGGTAATTCCAATCGTCACCACGCGAGTGCTGTCGCTCCAGAGCATCAGGAGCTCGAGAGCATAAGCCGCGGGTGCTACGAACGAGAATGATTCCATGCGGCCGCTATTGGTCCCGATGAAGCTCTCTTCCAACGTCAATGGGTTCTCGGCGAGATAGCCCAGGTGCCCTGAAATCAACCAGCCTGCTACCACGCAGAGCCCAACTCCCAGGCCGCCTATCAACGGTTCGGCGCGTCGGAAATGACGATCGAACAGGCAAAACAGAATCAGGGCCAGGCCAATGCAAAGGCTCAATCCCCCTTGCAGCGCTGCGCGGTCGATCCGTGAACTCGGTGGGAGCCATTGCATCAACCATCGCGGCAGATCTTGTCCAACGCCAAGGTCGATCATGACGGGGTCGAGCCATTGCGTTCGCCCGATGCTGAATACACCTCGAAGCGTCATGTAGGCGGTGAGTCCCATGACCAGAAGTACGACGAGAGATTTGAGCGAACCACTTCCTATTCGGACCAAGGTTTTGCTGCCGCATCCAGACGCTAAAACCATACCGACACCAAAACACAGCCCGCCGGTCAAATTTGATAGCCAGAGTAATTTCGGTCCGGTGTAGAGCGATCGGCTCAGATCAATCAGTCCGGTGCCTGCCAGGATTCCAGTGCCGATAATGGCAATTGCAATTGCGAACAACCACATTCGCATCCGGGTGAGATCGCCCATGTTGACCCAGTCCGCAACGGCGCCGAGGGTGCAGAAATGCGTGCGTTGCATGATGGCACCCAAGCCGCAAGAGAGCGCGAACGACAACCAGAGGACGGTCAGTCGCAACTTTTCGACGTCGAGGTCTGTCACTCCGGTCTCCCCTGAATGGCGCCGGTGCCCGGTTTAGCGTTTTCGGTTGGCCGGGGTCTGCACTGGGGCGGGAGCCGGTATCGGTAACGGTGTTGGTAACTGCGCTGGTAACGCTGTTGGTGACGGAGTTGGTAACTGAGCTGCCGGTTGCGGGGGGAGCACGCGGTTGCCCTGAGCATTCGAAGGCGGTCCGCCTGCAGAGGGTGGTAAGGGGGTGGTTGAGCCCGCACTCTGGCTACCGGGTAGATCGGCCGCTGCGCCGCTCGGGCTTGTCGATGGCTGGGACGTTGGTGGCTGGGACGATGGTGGCTGGGACGATGGTGGCTGGGACGATGGTGGCGGTACTGTCGGCGGTGGGGGCACCACAACCGGCTCTACGGCAGTCGGCAGTCTTTCACGAGCTTCAGCCGCCTGCGGGCTGGTGGGGAATCGATCGATGAGTGATTCCCAGGTCCGCCGTGCAAGCCGGTAGTCCCCAAGTTCGAGCAGCGCTCCACCGAGACGCAGATACGCTTCAGGCACACGCGCATGATTAGGATGTCGCCTGATCAAGGACTGTAGCGTCTCCGCAGCCGACCTCCAGTCTTTGAGAGCGTACTGGGCGACGCCCGACCAGTACGTTGCCTGAACGCCGTAGGGGGTTTGGGGAAACTGTGCAATCAGTGCGTCGAAGCCAACCAGTGCGTTCCGGAATTCACCCGAACGAAACAACGCCAAGGCGCCGTCGTATCCTCGTCGCTCCATTGGATCGACGGAGAAGGATTGACCGTCGACAGTGACCTGAATCGGCTCGAAACGCTTTACCCGCGAGTCAACCTCAGCGTATTGATCGCGCAGGCGTCGCTGGGTTGCCGCGAGTTCATTCGATTGAAGTTCGAGTTCACCGCGCAATCGTTCGATCTCGCGACGCAGTTCCTCGATCCGGTTCGCCAGGGTGAGTTGACCACCACTGGCGGCTTCGAGGCGTTCGAGCCTCGCAGCGAGGTCTTCGAGTCGGCGGGCCATGTCGCGAGTGAGTCCATCGACTCGGGTCCGAAGATCGAGGATCGATCGGCGGGCATCGTCATCTTCGAACAGCCCTGCGCAGGAACTTTCGGAATAACTGCCCAAGCCAACGCCAACGCCCAAAGGGGTCATTAACCCCCCGATGGGTACCGGGAGGGACAACGCCGCGCTAGACGCCCAGGCGGCCAGAACACGGACAAAATTGACATGACGATGGCTTGGGGTCTGCATGGGCGTGGTCGCGTAGTCTTTTGATCGGACTAGTCTCCGTCACTGATCAGGGGTAGACCAGATCGGCGCGACGGTTTTCGGCAAAAGAAGCCTCGTCCTGTGCCGAAGTCCGGGGCTTTTCTTCGCCCAAACTAACCGCTTCGACTTGGGCATCCGGAACGCCCATTGCGGTCAATGAACGGCGCACGGCTTCAGCACGCTTTTGACCAAGGGCGAGATTGTATTCGCGGCTACCGCGTTCGTCGGTATTACCCTGAACGATGACGCGACGGCTGCGCTCGCTGGTCAGAAAACGGGCGTGCGCGTCGATGGTTGCGCGGTACTCATCTCGAACTGCGTAGCTGTCGTAATCAAAGTAAATGCTGCGCTTGGCCAGCGGGCTATTGGGATCGGCCAGCGGATCGCGGCTGCCTGCTGATGCACTCGCCGCACCTCCGGCGCCACCCGCGCCTCCAACGCCACCCGAACCGCCGGCGCCCGCCCGCCCGTCCATGCCGCGCCCGTCGAGGCCGCCCCTTCCTGCCGCGCCGGCTCTTGCAGCAGCATTGGCCGCATCGGCCGCCGCCATGCTGGCCGCATCACGCGACTCGACCGGCGCGCCTTCATCTA
>RFPW01000255.1 GCA_009925965.1 Betaproteobacteria bacterium | reverse complement strand
CCGATTCCGATCGTCAGCATGACAACCGAGAAGGCGGGCTGGCCGAGGATCGGTCGAATCACGAGTCGTTCGAGCAGCATCCCAAACAGGCCCATGGCCGCCACCGTACTGAGGATGGCGAGCCAGTAAGGGAAACCCAGCCAGGTCATGGCCGCCAGTCCCCCAAAAGCCCCCATCATCATTAGATCGCCCTGGGCGAAGCTGACCGTCTCGGTCGCTTTGTAGATCAGAACGAAACCGAGCGCGATCAGCCCATAGATGCATCCCTGGGAAATGCCGCTCAGGGTCATCTGGAAAAATTGAATCATCAGGCGCGATCAGGCTTAAAATTTCAGCGAGCCCGACAGTACCCGATTCAGTCCACTCCGGGTCGGGCTTGGCGGGATGATTAGGGTTTGTACTAGGGTCTGCTCAGGGGCCTAGTCCGGGGCCTGGTCCGGGGCCTAGTCCGGGGCCTGGTCCGAGGGCTAATCCTCGGGGCTAATTTGCCTCAGGCAAAATAGCGTGAACAGATCAGGGGAACCTCATGCAACGACCCTTTCACTTGGCTTTTCCGGTTCACGACTTGGGGGCCGCGCGTGCGTTTTACGGTGATCTGCTGGGTTGCCCAGAGGGGCGCAGTTCACCCGAATGGATCGATTTTGATCTTTTTGGCCATCAAATTGTGGCGCACCTCGCGCCCGATCAATGCGGAACGGACGCGACCAACGCGGTTGATGGCGACCAGGTCCCCGTGCGTCACTTTGGGGTCGTGCTGCCCATGCTTGAATGGCAGGCGCTGGCGGACAAGCTCACCGCGGTCGATACAAAATTTATTATTGAGCCCCATGTCCGCTTCAAGGGGCTGGCCGGTGAGCAGGCGACTTTCTTCTTCCTCGACCCATCGGGCAATGCCCTTGAATTTAAGGCGTTTGCTGATCTCGGACAGCTGTTTGCCAAATAGCTCGGTAGCCGATTATTGCGTGCGCTGTTGGATCCAGATCGCGAGTTGATCCAGGGCCTGACGGGCTTCGGGTAAAGGGCCAGCCATGACCGGAAACGCGTGAGGGAGCTTGGGCCACGCCAACAAGGTACTCGAGCCCCCTTGATCGAGGATTTTCTGGTGCAACTTGACCGAATCGTCGTAAAGCGCTTCAGCCTGACTGGCGAGGATCATGCACGGTGGTAAGCCATCCACAGGTCCAAATAGCGGTGAGAGTCTGGGATCCGTCGCGGGGACGCCGGGGGCGTAGCGGTCACGGAACTCACCCAAAATCTGCCGATTGAGCATCACGTCGGTCTTGTCGTTACCCATCATTGACGGATTTCGATGGGTCAAATCCAGCCAGGGTGAGAGCAGAAAAATCCCCAGGGGTTGTGCGCTTGGTTGTGCCTCTGGTCGTGCGCCTGGTTGTGCCTCTGGTTGGGGGGGCTGTGGCAGGTTGCGAACCGCCTGCAATGTGGCGAGCGCGATATTGCCACCCGCGCTATCCCCGCCGATGAACAATGGTCTCGGGCAGTGGGAATCTGATAACAGGGCTTGGTAAACCGCCAGGGCGTCATCCAAAGCCGCCGGGAAAGGATGTTCGGGTGCGAGGCGATAGTCAACCATCAGCATCTTGATCTGGGCTTTCTCAGCCAGGTAGGCGGCCATCGCGCGGTGGCTGTTGGGCCCGCCCATCCCGAAGCCGCCACCGTGAAAATACACGCAGACGGGTGCTTGCGGCGCCGATGCCAATGCGCTGGGCATGACCCACTCGATGGGCACGCCCGCGATCCGATCCGACCGAACCGTGATCGAGGCCTTGGTTTTGACGCGCACCGCCGCCAGCCATTTGCGATTACGCCGAAAGCGATGTTCGGCACTCAGCTTGAGGCTCGAGTTTTTTTGCCATCGCAGGACCGCGCTGAGGAGAAAATTCTGGATGCTCATGCAGGTTGATGATTCGTAAGTGGGTGTCTAGCGTGCCACTAGCGGGTCATGAATTCCGCGGACCGGAATCGGGCCAGTCGGGACCGCATCCGAAACGTCGTCCACGGCCAGTTCGTACTGTTGCGCCCATGCGTATCGAGGAAATAACTCGAACAGCCACTGTTCCAGATCGAGCGTTGGAGGGAGGCTTGCACCGCCTCGTTATAGGACGCATGCTGGGCCGGATCGACTGCGATGGTGCGCAGATTCTTTTGCCGTGCGGTCGAGAGGGCCGAGACGATGAACTGTACTTGCGCTTCAATCATCGTGAAGGCGGAGGCGAAGCTATACAGATTGGGGCCCAGCATCAGGAAGAGGTTGGGACAGTCGTCGATCATCGTGCCCAGATAGGCTTGGGGCGAGCCGTCCCAGCGCGCATGCAGTGTGGTTCCTGATTGACCAACGATCCGCTTGGCAATGGGGGGCACCGAGACTTCGAAACCCGTTGCGAAGATGAGAACGTCGGCGTCGCAATGCTGTCCATCGTGATCGATCAGTCGTGCGCCTTGGATCTCGCGGATTCCGCAGAAGACGTCCACGTTCGGTTTCGCAAGCGCGCGATACCAGGTGTTGGATTGAAGGATCCGTTTACAACCGAGTGAAAAATCGGGTGTGAGACGTGCGCCCAGGACGGGGTCCTTGACCCCGCGACGGATGTTGCGCAAGCCGATAGCCTCCATCCGTTTGACGAGTCGCGGGTGGCGCAGGCTTGAATTCAGGGCTTCGAATTGTAGGTACAGCAGGGTCCGAAGCAGACGCTGCGCGAACGGGATTCGATTGAACAGGTCTTGCCAGCCCCTTGGGATCACGAGGTCCATTTTGGGTAATACCCAGGGTGCGGTGCGCTGGAAGAGCGTGAGCTTCTGGACCAGGGGCTGGATCGGCGGCACGAACTGGATCGCTGATGCACCGGTACCAATAACGGCGACGCGTTTGCCATTCAGGTCAACAGAATGATCCCAGCGCGACGAGTGAAACTGAACGCCAGTAAAGCTTTCAAGACCCTTGACCTTCGGCGTGACCGGAACATGCATTGGGCCACTGGCGACGACTAGAAATTTTGCCCGGTAGTTCGCGGTGGAACTCTGTACCACCCACTCGCTATGGCT
>RFPW01000254.1 GCA_009925965.1 Betaproteobacteria bacterium | reverse complement strand
CCGTCGTACTGGAAGCGACCCCGCCAAAGTCACCAGTGCCCGAACCGCAGGCCCCGTTGTCTCAGCCCCTGGAAGCGCGGGGCCCAGCTCAGTGGATCCATGAGGCCGAACTCGAACTGAAAAAAATCCCGTTTTTTGTGCGGGGCAAAGCACGCCGAAACACCGAGCGGTATGCCCTTGAAAAGGGCTTATTCGTCATCACCGTCGAGACTCTCTATGACGCCAAAGCACATTTCGGTCGCTGAAGCGTCACCGAGCCATCCACCTATTCTCAAGAACTAGGCTTCCCTTATGAATGTCTCCAGCGTACCGATTGCAGAAATCAAACGTCCCCCGCGACCTGACGGCGCCGGGAGTCTTCAGGTCAAGCTCGACCCGAATCTGAAAATCGGCAATGCCAAGGTCTTTGCCGTCTACGGTAAGGGTGGCATCGGCAAGAGCACCACCTCATCGAATCTGTCGGTGGCCTTCACCAAGCTTGGTAAGCGGGTGCTGCAGATCGGTTGTGACCCGAAACACGATTCGACCTTCACGTTGACCAAAAAACTGATGCCGACCGTCATCGACGTCCTCGAATCGGTCGACTTTCATGCCGAAGAACTGCGGGTCGAAGATTTTGTCTACGAAGGCTACAGCGGGGTCATGTGCGTTGAAGCCGGTGGCCCTCCCGCGGGGACCGGATGCGGTGGTTATGTGGTCGGCCAGACCGTGAAATTGCTCAAAGAGCACCACCTGCTCGAAGACACCGATGTAGTCATTTTTGATGTCCTCGGCGATGTGGTTTGTGGCGGTTTCGCAGCCCCCTTACAACACGCCGACCGGGCGCTGATCGTGACAGCCAATGATTTTGATTCGATTTTTGCAATGAATCGGATCGTTCAGGCGATCAATGCCAAGGCGAAGAACTACAACGTTCGCCTCGGAGGCGTCATCGCCAATCGAAGTCGTGACACGGATCAGATCGACAAGTTCAATGATCGAGTCGGACTGAAGCGGATGGCCCACTTTCCGGACCTGGATGTAATCCGGCGCAGCCGTCTCAAGAAATCAACGCTCTTTGAAATGGAGCCTTCGCCCGAACTCGAAGCGGTCCAGCAGGAATACATGCGCCTGGCCGCGGCACTCTGGGCGGGCACCGAGCCCCTGGCCCCCGAGGCACTCAAGGACCGGGACATCTTCGACCTGCTCGGATTTGACTGACATGAACGATCTTGCCTACGAACAACGCCGCGGCGAAATCGAAACCTACTTCGACCGGACAGCAGCCGATGCCTGGGCGAAGCTAACCTCGTCGGCCCCGGTCAGCGGCATCCGCGCGACGGTGCGGGCCGGCCGGGATCTGACGAGATCGACGCTGCTGAGTTGGCTGCCTCCCGACCTCCACGGTCTTCGCATTCTCGATGCGGGCTGCGGTACTGGCGCGTTGGCAATGGAAGCGGCCCGACGCGGCGCTGAGGTGGTGGCGATCGACCTGTCACCCACCTTGGTCCAACTTGCCCGTGAACGCATGCCGCAAGACCTGGGGGCCGGTCGCATTACATTTTGTTCGGGCGACATGCTGGATGCGGGTCTCGGAGACTTCGATCATGTGGTCGGCATGGATTCGCTGATCCACTACGAGCGCCACGATGTCGTGCAAGCCATTGGTGCGCTAGCACCCCGCACCCGTGGATCGATCGTTTTCACGTTTGCCCCTAGAACACCGATGCTGGCCGCGATGCGTTTAGTCGGTCGACTGCTCCCCCGCAGCGACCGTTCGCCCTCGATTGTCCCAGTGGCTGAAAAGTTATTGCGCAAAGAATTAATCGATCATTTGCCAGGATGGACGATTGGCCGCGATCTGCGCGTCTCGACCAACTTCTACAAGTCCCATTCGATTGAACTCTGCGCCCCAGGGATGCACCACGCCTAGACCGTTCTCATGTTGCAACAGACCACTCCACAAACCACTCCAGCGACCGTGCAGCAGTCCTTTCAGACCGCGCGGCAGCAAGCGATCCAGAGCTGGTTTGAACTCCTGCCGCGTCTGCTCCCGTTTGCGGATGCGGCGAGCGACGAGTTGCCGATGTCGCGTTTGTTGCGGCTTTCGCTGTTTCAGGTCTCCGTTGGAATGGCTGGAGCCCTCCTGACGGGCACGCTCAACCGCGTGATGATCGTTGAGCTTGGCGTGGCGGCCTGGTTGGTCGCGCTCATGGTTTCGCTGCCCCTCCTGTTCGCACCGCTGCGCGCACTGATTGGCTTTCGCTCGGACACGCATCGTTCAGCGCTGGGTTGGCGGCGTCTGCCCTATCTGTGGTTTGGCACGATGCTTCAGTTCGGTGGCCTGGCGATCATGCCGTTCGCGCTGCTGGTCCTGTCCGGGCGGGGTGTTGGCCCGGTCGTAGTTGGGCAAGCCGGAGCCGCGCTGGCCTTCCTGCTGGTCGGAGCGGGCATGCACACGACCCAGACCGCGGGACTGGCACTGGCCGCAGATCTGGCTCCAGAGCGTGTTCGCCCGCGAGTGATTGCCCTCCTGTACGTCATGCTGCTGGTGGGCCTCCTGACTGGCGGACTGCTGCTCGGGACACTTCTATCAGACGCGGGGCCCCTGCGGTTGATTCAGGTCGTTCAAGGGACCGCTCTTGCCACCTTGCTGCTTAACGTCGTGGCAGCCTGGAAACAAGAGGTTCGCGGCCCCGCAACGCACCGCGACACTTCGCCCCGCCCCTCCTTCAGTGCGGCCTGGAAATCGTTTGCCGAACGGGCGGGCGCGCGTCGTTTTCTGGTCGCGGTTGGCCTGGGAACCGCAGCTTTCAGCATGCAGGACATCTTACTGGAGCCCTATGGCGGCGAAATCCTGCACCTGGGTCTCGGCGCAACGTCGGGGCTGACCGCCCTGCTGGCCGCGGGCACTCTGATCGCTTTTGCGCTGTCAGCTAGACAACTGTCCCGCCAAGCCGACCCCTACAGATTGGCGGCCCTTGGCGCGTTTATCGGACTGTTTGCGTTCGCTGCAGTCATCTTCGCAGCACCAATCGATTCCGCCGCGCTGTTTTGCCTGGGCACATTCGCCGTTGGCGTC
>RFPW01000253.1 GCA_009925965.1 Betaproteobacteria bacterium | reverse complement strand
AACACGACGTCATCGGGGACCCACCACTTCGCCACCCGGGCGGCGAGGAAATCAAGAATTTCCTGCTTTTCGAGCGCGGCCTCCGGTTTCCGAACCAGGATCAGCAGTGGGCGCTCGTCCCACTGCGCATGTTTAACGCCAATCACTGCCGCCATCGCAACACCGGGGTGGGCGATTGCGGCGTTCTCGAGGTCAATCGAACTGATCCATTCGCCGCCGGATTTGATGACATCCTTGGTTCGGTCACGGATTTGCATGACGCCATCCGCTGCGATGGTCGCGATGTCGCCGGTCGGGAACCAGCCGTCGACCAGGGGAGATGTTTCGGCTTTGTAGTACCCGGAAACAATCCATTGGCCCCGAACCATTAATTCGCCTTGCGAGCTTCCGTCACGTGGCAGTTCGATGCCATGGTCATCGACGATCTTGATGTCGACCCCGAAAACACTCTTACCCTGTTTCGCCAGCAGCGCATGTTGGTCGTCATGGGGTAAGGCACGATCGCGGGCCATCAATGTACCCATCGTCGCGACTGCCGTCGTCTCGGTCATGCCCCAGCCATGGCGCACATCGACCTGATAGCTCTCCATGAATTTCGCAATCAGCGCCTTTGGCATGGCCGACCCACCCACGGCGGTGCGACGCATCGTGCTGAATTTCAGGCCGTTCTGTTCCACATGATTGAGTAAGCCCAACCAGATCGTCGGTACCCCGGCGCTGATTGTCACCCCTTCAGCTTCCATCAGCTCGTAAAGCGAAGCGCCATCGAGTTTGGGGCCGGGCAATACAAGCTTGGTGCCGGCAATGGGGGCGGCGTAGGGAATGCACCAGGCATTGATATGGAACATTGGTGCATCGCTCGCAGAAAGAGCCAGGATGTTCGGGGTGCAGCCTGACAGCGCATTGATGACGATCGCCCGGTGCGAATACAACGCGCCCTTGGGGTTGCCCGTCGTACCCGAGGTATAGCAAAGCGCCGCGGCGGTTCGCTCATCAAACTCGGGCCAGGCAAAGTCGTCGCTGAAAGGCTCAATCATGTTCTCGTAGACGACGACATCCGAGAGCCCCTCGATGGTGGGCGCATGCTCCACATCGGCCAGAGCGATCCAGTGCTTCACTTGCGGGCAGTGGGCTGCGATTCCCTTGATCAAGGGAGCAAAGGTCGCATCAAAAAAAACCGCTTTGTCCTCCGCATGATTGATGATGTAGATCAATTGCTGCGGGTGAAGGCGCGGGTTGCAGGTGTGCAAAATCATCCCGCTACCCGAAACCGCGTAGTAGGTTTCGAGGTGCCGATGGTTGTTCCAGGCGATGGTGCCCAGGGCATCACCCGCCGTCAGACCAAGTGCTCGAAGTGCATTCGCCAGTTGTCGAGCCCGAGCTGCACAGGCTTGATAGGTATAACGATGCAGTGGGCCGTGAGTTTCGCGAGAAACCACTTCGACGTCGCCAAATTGTCGGGCAGCGTGTTCGATGACGCTTGACAGCAGCAGGGGTGGCTCTTGCATCAGGCCAAATTGAGTCATGGGTGTCTCTCTTGTTCTTTCCGAACCGAAACGGTGTTGGGTTTGGGCTCGATTCTATGCCCAATTCCGCGGGCGACCGATGCTGAGTGGACGCTGGGTTGATCCGGGGTTTCTAGGTTGGTGCTAGGGTTCGATCTGCTGAAACTTAGGATCATCTCGCCGATGACATTCGATATCGTTCTGTTTGGCGCAACTGGATATACCGGACGCCTCGTCGCCGAAGTGCTGCAATCGGTTGATTCAGCGACACAGCCGCTGCGCTGGGCCATGGCTGGGCGGAGTCTCGAAAAACTCAAGTCGGTCCGTACAGATATCGGTGCGCCGGAGTCGCTGCCGTTGCTGGTTGCTGAGGCCACAGATGCAGCGGCGATCGCGGAGCTCGTCAGGCAGACCCGGCTGGTGATCACGACGGTTGGTCCTTATCAGCGTTACGGCGATGTACTGGTGGATGCCTGTGCCCGGGAGGGAACGGATTATGTGGACCTGTGTGGTGAGTCGACCTGGATGGCCACCAAGGTCCGCCAACTGGGTGAAACCGCAAAACGTAGCGGTGCACGTATCGTCTTTTCCTGTGGGTTTGATTCGGTACCGTTCGATCTCGGCGTGGTTTTCTTGCAGACCGAGGCGCTCCGCCGATTCGGGCAGCCGCTAGGCGCCGTTCAGGGGGTGATGCGGGTCATGAAAGGGGGTTTTTCGGGCGGAACGATTGCGAGTGCGATGGCGACCATCGAAGCCAGTGAGCGCGATCCGCGACTCGCAGCGACGATGCAGGATCCCTTTGCGCTCACGCCCGGCTTTGAAGGCCCGATTCAGCCGGATGGTGCGAGCGCCAAGTTTCTGGATTCCATCGGCGTCTGGTCGGGTCCGTTCGTCATGGCACCGATCAATACCAAGAACGTTCATCGGACCAATCACCTGCTTGATTACCTCTGGGGCAGGGACTTTACGTATGAGGAGCGCATGCAGGCCGGCAAGGGCGAGCAGGGCAGGCGCCGCGCGGTCAAGATGGCCCGTAATGCCCGCTGGCAAAATCGTCTGCTCGGCTTCCCACCCGTGAGATGGTGCTTACAGCGCTGGGTACTACCCAAACCCGGAGAAGGTCCGACCGCGCAGCAGCGTGAGAGCGGGCAGTTTGAAATTGTGTTTGTCGGTCAGGCGCCGAGCCTGCGCGCGGTCGTGACTGGAGATCGTGATCCAGGGTATGGCTCCACAGCCAGAATGCTTGCTCAAAGTGCCCTGTGCTTGCTGCACGAGGCAGATCGATCGGTGACAGCTGGCGGCGTCTGGACCCCCGGTGCATCGATGGGTATGTTGCTCGTTCAACGCCTTCGCGAGCATGCTGGATTGACGTTCGAGATCGAATCGACCGCTGCTTGATCCGGCCGCTGCTTGATCTGACGGCGCTTTATGGCCGTGAACTATGAACGCGGATGGTGGCGCAGCTCAATCGCCAGAAAGATAAGCGCCAGCCCCAGGACAACGTAGGTTCCGTAAGCGCCCGGCGGAGGGCTATCCAGGATCAGGGGCTTGAGTCGCCCAGCCAGTATTCTGAGCAGTTGTTCAAGGACGATGATTGCAAGCATTGCCGGTACCAGAAAGCGGTAGCGCAGGACGACTACCCACTGAAGACAGGC
>RFPW01000252.1 GCA_009925965.1 Betaproteobacteria bacterium | reverse complement strand
TCCAAACCGTTTTGAGCTCACCCTCAGCGCGACCTACCGCGCGCGCATGCTGGCACAAGGACACACCGCACGTGTCGAGTCCAAAGACAAGCCCACCGTGACCGCCCTGCGTGAAATCGCGGCGGGCAAGGTTGGCGTTGAAATGCTGCGTCGCGTGCCCACCTAATCGCTGCAATCCGGCCAAGCACTTCGCGAAACGCCGGCGCCTGACGTATCCTCAAACAACGAAATCGGTGTCGAAACCAATACCGCCCTCACCATCGCCCCTCTCACCGACCTCTTCTAAACAACGACCTGCGACCTGGCGCCCCCGATGGACATCCCGGCGAACCATCAGGAACTCACCCCACTAGGGCGTCTGCGGGCACGGTTGCGGGAAATGACCCGCCTGACGAAGCCCGTTACTGAAGCGGCGCATTCGTCCACTGCGCTCGACTTCGTCCGCAAAAAGACCTCGAATCCAGCCCCGGCTAAAGCGGCGCTTGCCACCCCCGCTGACCCGAGCGGCGTCGCGACGCTCGCACCACTGACCGCGCTCGCTCAGCAGTACCTCGGTGAAACGGACCTGCGCCGCATCCGCGATGCGTATCGACTCTCGGACTCCGCCCACCTCGGCCAGTTCCGCAACAGCGGCGAGCCCTATATCTCGCACCCGATCGCGGTAGCTCAAATCTGCGCAGGCTGGAAGCTCGACGCCGACGCGCTGATGGCCGCCCTCCTGCACGATGTCATGGAGGATAGTGATGTCGGCAAGCAGCAGTTATTCGAACAATTCGGCTCCCAGGTCGCGGACCTCGTTGACGGCCTGAGCAAGCTCGACCGACTCGAATTCGCCAGCCGCGAACACGCGCAGGCCGAGAGCTTCCGAAAGATGTTGCTCGCGATGGCGCGCGACGTTCGCGTCATTCTGATCAAACTCGCGGACCGACTGCACAACATGCGGACGCTCGGCGCGGTGAGTGCCGAACGGCGCCTGCGGATTGCCAGCGAAACCCTCGACATCTACGTCCCGATCGCCAATCGGCTGGGATTGCACGAGGTTTACCTCGAGCTCATCGACCTTTCCTTCTTGCATCGTTTTCCCTGGCGGGCGCGGGTTCTGCAACGCGCGATCAAGTCAGCCCGCGGCAACCGCCGCGAGCTTCTTTCACGAATCGTGGATGCGGTCCAGCACAAGCTCCCCGAGATGGGTGTGCGGGCCGAAGTGACCGGTCGTGAAAAAACCCTGCACGGCATTTACGAGAAGATGGTCGAAAAGCGAATGAGCTTTTCGCGTGTCCTGGACATCTATGGCTTCCGCGTTGTCGTCGATACCGTGCCCGCCTGTTACGTGGCCCTGGGTGCCCTGCACGCCACCTTCAAGCCCATGCCCGGGCGCTTCAAAGACTATGTTGCAATTCCCAAGCTGAACGGCTATCAATCGTTACACACGACCCTGATCGGTCCTTTTGGGACGCCGATTGAATTTCAGATTCGTACCCGCGACATGAATCGTGTGGCTGAAAACGGTGTGGCTGCCCACTGGTTATACAAGGCCGAAGGCGAGACATTCACCGAACTCCAGAAGCGCACGCATCAGTGGCTCCAGTCCTTACTCGACATCCAGCATCAAACCCGGGATTCGCTCGAATTTTTAGAACATGTCAAGGTCGACCTGTTCCCGGATGCGGTCTACGTCTTCACGCCCAAGGGGCGGATCCATGCGCTCCCGCGCGGTGCGACGATTGTCGACTTCGCCTACGCAATTCATACCGAAATCGGTCATCACGCCATCGAAGGACGCGTCAACCAAAACGCAGTTCCGCTTCGAACTGAATTGCAGAACGGCGATATCGTCGAAGTGGTCACCGACCCCGGCGCCGTGCCGAGCCCAAACTGGCTCGGATTCGTTCGGACCGGCAAGGCACGGTCGTCGATCCGTCACTTTCTCAAGACAATCCAATTCGCCGAATCAGTTGGCCTGGGGCGCAACCTGCTTGCGCAGTCACTCGCTTCGATCGGAATTGATGTCGGCGGCATCGACCCGCAACTGCTAGCAAGGGCTGCAAAAGAAGCCGGTGCGACCTCGCTAGAATCCCTCCATGCAGATATCGGCCTCGGTCGGGCACTTGCACCGGTCGTTGCACGAACCATCTCGATCTGGAAGACGCTACGAAACGAAGAGTTGCACCTCGCCGTCCCCAAGATGCCCGTCGTCCTTGAGGGCCGCGAGGGCATGGCGGTGCAATTTGCCAATTGTTGTTCACCACTCCCCGGCGACCGGATCATCGGTCACATGCGTGGAGGCCATGGACTCTCGGTCCACCGAGACGAGTGCGCCACGATGGAGCGCCAGCGCAAAAAAGATCCGGAACGATGGATCGAAGTCGCCTGGCCCACCGACCAACTCGGCAGCTATCGATCCAGAATCGAGGTTTATTCCAAAAATGAGACCGGGACACTGGGCCGCATCGCCAGTGAAATCTCGGCCGCGGGGTCCAACATCGCCCACGTCACCATGGACGAGGACGCGCATGCACACGCCTTTTTGCGGTTCGTCCTACTGGTGCGCGATCGCACTCATCTGGCCCGCGTGATGCGGCATCTGCGGAGAGTTGCGCAGGTTGTGCGGATTACCCGTCTATAAGTCCAGACTATAAGTCCAGACTCTCGTACCGGATGCCGGTTACTTCGAGGATTTGCACCCCACCTGGGGCATTGACCCGAACCTCATCGCCCTCCTGGGCTTTCAACAAGGCCCGAGCGACGGGTGAGATCCAGCTGATCCACCCGCGTTGCGTGTCGATTTCATCGACGCCAACAATGCGCACCGTTTGCTCTTCGCCCTCGGCATTGATGAGCTCAACAGTCGCGCCGAAAAACACGCGATCCGGATTGGGTTGCTGCAGCGGATCGATGACCTGAGCCTGATCAAGCCGCTGAGTCAGAAATCGAATTCGCCGATCGATCTGACGCAGGCGTCGTTTACCGTATTGATAGTCCGCGTTTTCTGAACGATCGCCATTGCTTGCGGCCCATTGCACGACCCGGACCACCTCAGGGCGCTCGACATCGAGCAATTGCAACAACTCCTGCTGCAATCGCGCCTGCCCATGCGGCGTGATGTAGTTGGGCGGTTCTGGTGGCTTCTCGCCGGGTGCCAGTGAGGCCACGGTGACTTACA
>RFPW01000251.1 GCA_009925965.1 Betaproteobacteria bacterium | reverse complement strand
GCGCTAGCGGCCGCGATGCGAGGCGGTGGGCAGGTCTTTGCGATTGACGTTTCGGAGGGGCGTCTGGCAAAACTCCGGCCGCGACTGTTGCGGGCGGGCGCGACCAATGTGCAGCCCATGCGCATTGATTCGGAGGCGGATCCAAAGCTGAACCGACTCTCGAAACGCGCGGATCGTGTACTCGTCGATGCCCCCTGCAGTGGTACCGGTACGTTGCGGCGCAACCCTGATCTCAAATGGCGGCAAGGCCTTCGCGATGTTGCCGAACTCACCGTTCGTCAGGGCGCCATCCTTGCGGCCGCAGCACAATTGGTCAAACCAGGGGGGCGTCTGGTGTACGCGACCTGCAGCTTGCTCGAAGCCGAAAACGACGGCGTGGCGCGAACATTTGCCCAAGCCCATCCCGACTTTGTGGCTGTGGATGCCGATCCGGGTGGCGCCGGACTTTCAACGGGTTTTCCCGGGGCCCGAACCCTGTTGCCGCATCTCGAGGGGTGCGATGGCTTCTATGCTGTCGCTTTTCAGCGGCTGAAGCCGTCTGTCGTCTGAATCCGGTTGCCGCTGCATCCCGGGTCGCTTACCGTACACAGGTTTATTCGCGAATTTAGGAAATTGAATGAGTTTCGAAGGGATGTACGCGGTCTTTTTTGACTGGGTCGATGGTGGTTTTTTTGATCCGTCGTGGTGGCAACTTGGTTTGGTCGCGCTCGTCTTGACCCAAATCACGATTGCTGCGGTGACGATCTTCCTGCATCGTTGTCAGGCCCACCGGTCCCTGGACCTGCATCCCGTCATCAGCCATTTTTTCCGATTTTGGCTTTGGATGACGACAGGGATGGTCACCCGCGAGTGGGCAGCGGTGCATCGTAAACACCATGCGCGCTGCGAGACTTCAGAAGACCCGCACAGCCCGCAAACCCGGGGCCTTCGCACCGTGTTGCTCAGCGGCGCTGAGTTGTACGCCGCCGAAGTCCTTAACCGCGAAACGACCGAGAAGTTTGGCCATGGTTGTCCCG
Source organism: Betaproteobacteria bacterium (assembly GCA_009925965.1). Taxonomy (GTDB): domain Bacteria; phylum Pseudomonadota; class Gammaproteobacteria; order Burkholderiales; family Burkholderiaceae_E; genus RFPW01. The sequence continues at coordinate 2,163 of RFPW01000251.1, read as the reverse complement.
ACGACTGGGTCGAGCGGCGGGTCTATACCGCTCACCCCGTGCTGGGGGTGACGCTGATGGCGATCATTAATCTGGCCCTGCTTGGACCCATTGGTATTTCAGTCTGGGCTGTTCAGATGATGTGGATTCCGATCCATGCGGCCGGTGTCATCAACGGGATTGGCCACTATTGGGGCTACCGCAATGTCGACTGCGCCGATGCCAGTCGCAATATCTCTCCCTGGGGAATCTGGATCGGCGGCGAGGAGTTGCACAACAATCACCATGCGTACCCGACGTCAGCGAAATTCTCCGCGAAGTGGTACGAGTTTGATCTCGGCTGGCAGTACATCCGCCTGCTCGCCCTGTTTGGCCTGGCGCGGGTCAAGAAGGTGATTCCCAAGCCACGGTTTGTGTCGCCCAAAACCCGGCCGGATAGCGATTCGCTGGCGGCGTTGCTGGCCTATCGGCATGACATGATGAGCACCTATGCCATCCACCTCAAACGAGCCTGTCGCGAAGAGGCTAAGCGCCTGCGTCAAGCCAGGATGTCGGATTCAAAGTTGGTCGAATCGGCTCGGCGCTGGGTGCCGACCGACGCATCGCGATGGACGGAGGCCCAGCGAGCGCGCCTGATCGATATTTGCGCCGCGAGCGAACCCTTGCGGAAGTTGCTCGAAATGCGCGCCGAGTTGACCGCGTTGTGGTCGCGATCGACGGTTTCGAGTGATCAGTTAGTTCTGCAGCTGCAGGGCTGGTGCCAGCGCGCCGAGGCCAGTGGGGTACGCGCTCTGGAGGACTTGTCTTTGAGGGTGCGCTGTTACGCAGCGTAAACCCAAGCGCGACAAAAACGCTGCAAAGACGATAGAGGCTTGAGGTGTGTGGCCTCAAGCCTTGGGCTTTTAGCGCAGTTTGGTTTCTTTGTACGCAACGTGCTTGCGCGCCACCGGATCAAATTTCTTGATCTCCAGTTTCTCTGGCGTGGTGCGCTTGTTTTTGGTCGTCGTGTAGAAATGGCCTGTACCGGCCGTTGATTCAAGCTTGATCTTGTCGCGCATGGTGGGCGATCTCGCGTTCTAGTAAAAAATATGAAGGGTCAGCGTCAGATTTCGCCGCGCGCACGCAGGTCAACCAAAATCGTGTCGATGCCGACCTTGTCGATCGTGCGCAGGCCAGCATTCGATACGCGCAAGCGAACCCAGCGCTTTTCGCTTTCGACCCAAAACCGGCGGTAGTGCAGGTTAGGTAAAAAACGACGCTTGGTCTTGTTATTGGCGTGCGAAACGTTGTTGCCGACCATCGGCGCCTTGCCGGTCACTTGGCAAACTCGAGCCATGGTGGAACTCCCTTTCAGAAAAGCCCTCTAATTTATCGTTGATTGACTGATGATGCAAGTCGCGTCTTCGGCGGTCGACGGAGTATCCACGGGCTTTCTGGTTGCCCCCCGATAAATTATCGCTCCTTTTTTAAAGCCGTCCATGCGCCGCAAACGAGTGGGTTTGATGGCCCGCGACAATGACGTGGTCCAGAACCCGGACGTCAACGAGCGCGCAAGCCGCTCGCAGGGCCTGGGTCAGTGTTTGGTCGGCGGCACTGGGTTCGGCCGCACCGGAAGGATGGTTATGCGCCAGGATGATGCCGGCCGCATTAACCGCAAGCGCCCGGCGGACGACCTCGCGTGGGTATACCGCCGTTTGGGTCAGCGTTCCCCGGAACAGTTTTTCAGCCACAATGAGGCGGTTTCGGGCGTCCAGAAACAGGGCTGCAAACACTTCGAAGGGTCGGTCGCGCAACCAAAGTTGCAAGAAACCCGCGACTTGCGCTGGATTTGCGAGGGTGTCGCCTCGCGTGAGCTCGTCTGCAAGTGCGCGTCGGGCCAGTTCAAGTGCCGCCCGTAACAGGGCAACAGTTGCCTGACCGATCCCGCGACAGGCACCGAGCTGTTGATTGTCGGCTGCGAGTAAACCAGCTAGCCCACCAAAATCTCGCAGCAAGCCGCGCGCGAGTTCGACCGCGCTGCTGCCCGCAACGCCCGTGCGCAGGAAGATCGCAAGCAGTTCGGCGTCCGACAAGACGCCGACTCCTAAAGTGAGAAGGCGCTCGCGCGGACGCTCGTTGGCGGGCCAGTCAGTGATTCGCATCGCATTTGCCTCTGTTCGGGCCGGCATTTCGGCGTCTAAAATA
>RFPW01000026.1 GCA_009925965.1 Betaproteobacteria bacterium | reverse complement strand
ACCGTCATCAAAAGCGCCTCGGAGCGTGAATTCATCCTGGGTAAACGCGTTGTCGGCCACCAAGCCCGGAATCAGATCGCCAAAGAGATCAAACACTGCCCTGTTGGCGTATTCCCCATCCACACGGCGCCAACGAAGTTCGCTTTCGAGGTCCGGAACAGGAACCCAGCGTACGCCCGCGTCATACCCCCGTTCAACCAGGTCGGTTGATGTGCGGGAGGGGTCGGAATTATTACGATCCACCCGATCCATCCCAAGGATGGCCGACCATGCAGGCGTGACCTTTAAGCCCCCGGAAAAACGCACTTGCGTACGGTCAATCATGTTCAGAATCACCTTAGATCCGCTGAAGGGCCTGACCTCGGTGAATGGCGACAAAAATCGTTGGGCACCGGCTTCGAGGGTGCCGAACCAGGGCCTCCCAATGGCCCAGTCCCAGCGAGCATCGATCTGGGCGGCCTCGTGATTGAACAACGACAAGCGGTCGTAGCGAACCGCCTCGGCGCCGGCACTCGCACGAATCCGCTGCAAACTCTGGGTATCGTCGTATGCAATAAAACCCCGTGTGCGGGAGTAACTGCTAGATCGGTCAGTGAGCGTCGGGGGCAAAACCGCTTCGGCGGGCAGGCGCATTAAATTGCTGTCGTAGCCCAGGGTCTGCAATGCCTCGAACGTCAGTGGCCGACGCTCGAGGACCGGCTCCTGCGCGTGGGCGGCAAGATGAAGGGACAGCAGGGACCAAGCGCCCGCGATTATTCGAGAAATTTTCATCAACTGGGCTCAATGAGGGGTTCAATTGATTCTAGAGTCAGCCCCCTCTGGTGCGCGAATCAGGCCCCTACCCACCCGTGCACCCGCCTCCAAGGCGGGCTCGCATTGGCCTTGTAAAACCCCGCCCCGTCAGGCGCGCGGGTGGTGAGCCGTGTGCAACTGACGCAGGCGCTCGCGCGCGACGTGCGTATAGATCTGAGTCGTTGAAATATCAGCATGGCCCAACAGAAGTTGCACCACCCGCAAATCGGCCCCGTGATTCATCAGGTGGGTGGCAAATGCATGTCGCAGCACATGTGGCGAGGGCAACCGGTTGATCCCAGCCAGTCGCGCATACCGCCGAATCAGTCCCCAAAAATGCTGACGGGTCATTGGCTGATTGCGCACCGTCAGAAAGACCGCATCCACGGTCTCGGGCCCGCACAGTAACGGTCTTGATTCACGCAGGTAACGTCGAATTCGGTCCAATGCCACTTCACCCAACGGAACCATTCGCTCTCGATTGCCTTTACCGATGACACGGACCACCCCTTCGGCCAAACCAAGATCGATGGTGCGTAATCCGATCAACTCGGACACCCGCAAGCCAGTTGCATAAAGGGTCTCCAGCATCGCTGCATCACGCAAGCCAAGCGGGGTGCCGAGATCGGGGGCAGTAAGCAAGGCCTCGACCTGGGTTTCCGTCAGGGACTGCGGAAACCGATCGGGTTGCTTGGCCGATCGAATCGAAATCGTTGGGTCTGCCTGAAGGTGACCGACCCGAACCAAGTGGCGATAAAAACGGCGAAACACGGTCAATCGGCGATTGGCCGAGGTGGCTTTGCCGCGCCCTGCACGTGCCCCCAGATAAGCGAGCAATCCGGGCTCATCGAGTTGGACCAGGCCACAGGCGCGATGTTCTCCAAGCCAGGACGACAACAGGTTCAGGTCGCGGGCGTAGGCCGCCGTCGAGGCACTCGCCAGCCCATCTTCAAGCACCAAGGCGTCAACAAAGGCATCGATCAGGGGCTGATCAAGCCCCTGCGCGCGGGCTGCAGGCGGGCGCGGTGACGGCCGCTGTGACGGCGGTGTTGATTGGCGCATTGATGGGCGCTTTGAGGGGCGCTTTAGATCGGAAGGCATGATGGGGACTCAATGGAACGATCGGGTGGACGATCAGCGGATGAGCGCCCACCAGTTTAACGAGACTGGGCGTGTCGGCAGGTCAGCCGGCGTTAAACTGCCGACTGCATGACGACTGCGTTCCTCCTGTTTCCTGATCTTGCCTTGATCCTCATTGGTTGCCTGTTGAGGCGACTATCGGGGCCCGGTTTGCCTTTGGGTGCCAGCTTTAATGCAGAGGTATGGCCGGGCATCGAGCGCCTGGTGTACTTCGTCCTGTTTCCAGCCTTGCTGTTTTCGGCGAGCCTGCGCAGCCGGCTGGATTCCGGCTCAACGCTCCCCATGCTTTGGGTCGCGATCGGTGTTGTGCTGATTGCCCTAATCGCTGTTTGGTTTGCACGCTGGATCCTGAAGCCAGACGCCCGCGATTTTGCGTCCTTACAGCAGTGCGCCTTTCGGTTCAATACCTACATCGGGCTGGCACTGGCCCAAAGGCTGAGTGGCGATGCGGGAGTGGCGCAATTCGCAGTCATCGTGGCATTTGCAGTACCCCTTTGCAATGCCCTCGCCGTCTTGCCACTGGCGTCGCATTCGGGCGGAAACCTCTTGGTACAGCTCCTGCGCAACCCACTCTTGGTCGCCACTGGTGCCGGGCTGATCGGCAGTGGGATCGGCTTGGAATTGCCAGAACCGGTGATGGCCCTCCTAAACCGAATGGGCCAAGCCGCAGTCGCGCTCGGTTTGCTATCTGTAGGGGCTGGTCTGAATGTGAGCGGGGTCGCGGGTTCCCGGTGGTTGGTTGGGATCGTCACGGCGATCAAAGTGGTTCTGGTACCCGCCTGCGCACTGTGGTTTGGAACGCTCCTTGGGCTGCAAGCCGATATGTTAGCGACCGTTGTGCTGTTCGCCGCACTTCCGACGGCTTCGAGCGCCTATATTCTCGCGATTCAGATGGGCGGCAATGGTCCGCTGGTCGCAGCGGCGATCACCGTCTCAACCTTGAGCACCATGATCACCTTGCCCGTCTGGCTTTCACTGGTGCGCTAACAGAGCCCAGGCGACGTGTTCGCGCACGAGCTCTGAAGGATCGTCGGCGCGGCTGGCCAGCGCGACAATGACGTCATCAGAGGTCGGGGCGTTACCCAGTGCAACCGCGACATTGCGGAGCCAGCGTTCGTGCCCAATCCGCCGAATAGCGGTACCCGCTGTTCGGTCATTGAAATCGCTCGGGCTCCAGCGAAACAGTCCAATCAGCTGGGCGGCGTCTAATCCACCCGCACCCGTAGGGTCGAGTGGTCGGGGCCGCAGGTCTGGAATCTCGGCTCTTTGCGCAAATTTGTTCCAGGGACAAACCAGCTGGCAATCATCGCAGCCGAAGATTCGGTTGCCGATCGGCCCCCGCAAGTCCTCCGGGATCGAGCCCTTGAGTTCGATGGTCAAATAAGAAACACAGCGCCGCGCATCGAGGCGGTAGGGTGCGACGATTGCCTGTGTCGGGCAGATGTCGAGGCAACGCGCGCAGGTGCCACAGTGCTCTTCGGTCGGAGAATCCACGGGCAGCGCCAGATCGACATAGAGCGTTCCGAGAAAAAAGGTTGAACCGCGCTGCGGATGAATCAGCAAGGTGTTTTTGCCCCGCCAACCCAGGCCTGCGCGCTTAGCCAGTTCGACTTCCATCACGGGCGCCGAATCGCAAAAGACGCGATACCCAAATGGACCAATCGCTTCACTGATCTGATCAGCAAGCCGCTGCAAACGTCCCCGGACCACTTTGTGATAATCCCGCCCCAGCGCGTAACGGGCGACGTAAGCCCTTTCAGGTGCATCCAGGTTACGCCATGCCGACTCGATCCAATCGGGATCATCTGGCGCGTAATCAGCACTGACCATCACCGCACGGACGGTCCCGGGAACCAGTTCGGCAGGGCGGGCGCGGCGCAACCCATGGCGCTCCATATAATCCATCGTGCCGTGCAACCCCGCATCAAGCCAGGCCAGCAAACCGGGTTCGGCATCGCTAAGATCCACGTCAGCGACCCCGATACTGGCGAACCCACAAGCGAGCGACCAGTCCCTGATGGCCAGGCCCAATTTCGAAAGGTCCATACCGATGGATTCCCGGACAGTAGTTTTTCTCGCCGATTCTGAGGATACCCGCCGCCTCGGCGCAACAATCGCACACGCGATCAAGCCAGGCTGGATTGTGACCTTGTCGGGCGGCCTTGGGGCCGGAAAAACCACGCTCGTGCAGGGTCTCCTGGCAGAAATGGGCGAGCGTGGGCGGGTCCGTAGCCCCACGTTTACGATCGTCGAAAGCTACCTGCCCGGGGGCGTGGAGGTCCACCACCTCGATCTGTATCGGTTCCAGGCGCCAGCCGATTGGATCGATGCGGGGCTTGACGATCTAATCAACGATCAAACGATCTTGCTGATCGAGTGGCCCGAGCAGGGCGGGACATTTGTTCCTGCGCCTGATCTGACAATCGAACTTGAAATCCGCGATGACAGTCGGCGCGCCACATTGAGTGCATGCAGCCCGAGAGCTCGCATGGGACTCGACTCACTAGACATCGCAGCAGCAAATGAGGCAGATCCAGCAAATCGGGACTCAACCCCGTGAGCCCGCCTGCTGACACCCCAATGCGTCGCGCCTGGCTCATACAGGCGCTCAGAACGGCCTCGATCGGATTTGGCGGATTGATCCCCTGGGATGTGGCCTTGGCGACAGCCTTGCTAGCGATACGGATGTGGCCTGCCGCCGATCACACCCGGCTGACCATCGAAACTTTAGGACGCGCCGTCTGGACCTCGACCACGTTGAAGGGGCCCGATCGGTTGGTCATCGATCTGGAGGCCAATGCAGCAGGCGAGCGATTGAATGAACGGATCCCGCGAACCCATCCGGATAACCCCTGGATCCGAAAGCTCCTTGTGACTCAACCGGAGGTGGGCAAAGTCCGGTTGGCGATCGAGTTTCAAGCAGAAACACGTGCTGACGTCTTTGCGCTACTGCCAACAGAGCCATACCAGCATCGATTGGTCATCGACCTGATCCCGCGCGATGCGCCCGACCCGCTGGCATCACTCATCGATCGACGCCCATCAAACGAGCCGGGCCTGGATGCTTTGATCAGGCAACTGGAAACGGCCCCGGAGCGGGCGGACCAGATCGAACGGCGGCATCGATCGGCGCGGCCTGAGCGGCTGGATCGCCCCATCACGATTGCCATCGATCCTGGCCATGGCGGCGAAGATCCTGGTGCGATTGGCCCCGGTGGCACGATGGAAAAAGACGTGACGCTCATGATCGCGCAACGGCTTTTTGAACTCACCCAGGCAGACCCCGCCTTGCGCGCCATGCTAACCCGGGACGGGGACTGGTTTGTCCCTCTGGGTGCTCGGGTGGCGAAGGCGAGACGGGTCAAGGCGGACCTGTTTGTCTCCATTCACGCCGACGCGTTCAGTACCTCAACCGCCCGCGGATCTTCAGTTTTTGTGTTGAGCGAAACTGGCGCCTCGAGCACCGCCGCGCGTTGGCTTGCCAGCAAAGAAAATGCTGCTGACCGGATCGGTGGCGTCAATCTGAACAGCGCACCGGAGCGCGAAGTGCGCCAGCTTTTGCTCGATTTGTCGACCACGGCGCAGATCAACGACAGCCTGCGCGTGGGCAATTCGGTCCTGGAAGAGCTCCGGGGCGTCGGACGCCTGCATAAACCCAGTGTCGAACGCGCGGGGTTCGCGGTGCTCAAAGCACCCGACATTCCGTCCATTCTGGTCGAGACGGCTTTCATCAGCAATCCGGAAGAAGAATTCAGACTGACCGATGACGCGCATCAGCAGGCGTTGGCCACCGCCTTATATCGGGGGATCAAAAGCTGGCTCGAGCGTCACAATGCCCGGGGCCGACCGGGCCCTCTGATCTAGAGAACACTCAGTTCGAGAAGATCTGGGTGAACTGTCGACCGCGGAACTCGAACGTCACGATCTCACCTTGCTGAACAGTCACAGGGACTGTGTTGCAAACCGTCCGATACTGGGCAACACCGGCGTCACGACCACCCAGTGCACTGCCCGACAACGCGCCGACGACAGCACCCAAAGCAGTCGCAGCGGTTCTGCCGTCGCCACGACCGACCTGGTTACCCAAAATGCCGCCAGCGACTCCGCCGATGATCGTTCCAGCGGTGCTGTTGTCCTGCCCCTGAACCAGAACCTGCTGGCATTGTTGCTGGGGAATCGTCACCATTCTTGGAGAGATCTGCAGGACGTGAGCGACTTCCTGAGACTGCGATGGGTATTGGATTTGGCCCTGAACTTGGGCCTCGGCCTGCTCGAATACGCTCGTCGTGAGCATGGCGAAACCGATTAGCGCGGCACAGCGTCGGGACAAGGCTTTCATCGATCGAACTCCAATACAAGACAAATCTATTTTACGGCGGAATTCAACGCCGAATGTGCCCACGCATCCAATGGCGACACAGTTCCCAAACCGCCGGCAGGCCCGGGATGATGATCATCGCCAGCGCGATGGCCGAGAAATTCTGTTTGACCCATGGTTGGTCACCAAACCACCACCCCAGTGTCGTCAATCCACCGACCCAAAGCGCCGCTCCGAGCACGTTGTAGGCCGCAAAACGCGTGTAGCGCATCTGGGCCAGACCGGCGACGAAGGGCGCAAAGGTCCGAATGAACGGAATAAAACGCGCAATGACGATGGTCATCGGGCCATGACGCTCGTAGAACGTTTGGGTCCGTTCGAGCGCGTCACGGTTGAACCAGGCCGTGCGCTCCCATGTGGACATTCGAGCGCCCAAATGTCGACCGACGCTGTAGTTGAGTGCATCGCCCAACACCGCTGCGCAAAACAGCAGCCCGAGTAACAAGGATAGATTCATCGCGCCGACCCCCGCCAGGGCACCGGCCACAAAGAGTAGCGAGTCGCCCGGCAGAAAGGGCATCACGACCAAGCCGGTCTCGACGAAAACAATCAAAAACAGCAGGGCATACACCCAGACACCATGCGTCTGCACGACCTCGGCGAGATGCTTATCGAGGTGCAGAAACAATTCGAGGGCCTGTCTCAAGAGCTCCATCAATGCATTTCCCTGACTTCCCTGACGACTGCCGCCAGGCCCGACTATAATTCAGGCATGAAGACCGGCCCGAGTGACCAGTTGCCGGAGACGGACTCCCAGGCGATCGAGCGCCGCCCTATTCGGACCCTCCCTGACCTGCTGATCAGTCAAATCGCAGCCGGAGAGGTGGTTGAACGGCCGGCGTCGATCGTTAAAGAGCTTCTCGAAAATGCGGTCGATGCTCGCGGTCGGGTGATTTCGCTGCGAATAGATGACGGCGGAATCAGCCGAATTCTGGTGACCGACGATGGCAGTGGGATTCCAGATCAGCAACTCCCACTCGCGCTGACCCGACATGCGACAAGCAAAATCTCCAGCCTGAGCGAACTCGAACGCGTCAATACCCTCGGCTTTCGCGGCGAGGCGCTTGCAGCGATTGCGTCCGTCTCGGAGGTCACCATCACCTCGCGGCCTCGCAACGAACCGCATGCCAGTGCGATCGATGCCCAAAGCGGCGAAATCATGCCCGCTGCTGGCGGTTATGGGACGGTAGTCGATGTCCGGAACCTCTTTAGTCATACCCCCGCACGTCGAAAATTTCTAAAAGGCAGCAGTACCGAGGCTGCGCACTGCCTCGACGCCTGGCGCCGCGTTGCGCTAGCCCATCCCCAGATTGCGTTTAACTACGAAGCCTGGAGCGATCACCAGCGTCGCCGCGAGGAACGCTGGCCTGCCGGAGACCCTATTGAGCGCGCACTGGCATGCCTGGGCCCGGAGGTTCGAAGCGCTTACTGCGTCGTCGATCGAGTCATTGAAGGTCCGCCTGAACTAGGCCAAGGCCTCGCCTTACAGGGCGTACTCGGACTACCTGAAGCCTCGCGTCCGCGCCCAGACCACCAGTTCTTGTTCGTCAACGGGCGGTGTGTGCGCGACCGTGCGCTCAGCTTTGCAGTGCGACAGGCCTTTGGCGAAGCCTTGCATGGCGACCGTCAACCCTGTTTTGTTCTGATGCTGAGCCTTGATCCGACGCTGGTCGACGTCAATGTACATCCGGCCAAAACCGAAGTCCGGTTCCGCGATAGCGCCGCCGTCCGCTCATTTTTGTTTCATGCCGTTGCGGGTGCACTGCGCGCGGCACCAGGCCCGATTGCCGCGCACCGATTTATCGCCCGGGAACCTGAACCGCAAGCAGAAGTCCCCGCCTCAGACCGCGACGGCGATCCCCCGTCCCCTGCCGGTGACCGGCAGCCCCAATTCGGCGACCGGCCGACCCCGTCGCTGTTTGCCTTCCGCTCGCCAAGCCCCATCGATCGCCCTTCGGCCCAAGCCATTGAAGCAGCGCTCGCGTTCCAGGCACCGCTCGATACGCATCCGCTGGGCCAGGCGATCGGTCAGCTTCATGGGCTCTACATCCTCGCCCAGAACGCGGAGGGACTTGTCTTGATCGATATGCATGCGGCCCATGAGCGCATCGTATTCGAGCGTTTACGGGCACAAGCCGATCAGCGGTCCATCGTTTCACAGCCCCTGCTGGTGCCGGCGGTTTTTACGGCTGATGAGATCGAGGTCGCACTGGTCGAAGAGTCCAGCGAAGCACTTTGCGGTTTCGGTTTAGAACTGGCACCGATGGGCCCGACCACCATTGCGGTCCGCGCCGTCCCGGCGCTGCTCTCAAAAGCAGATCCAACGGCGCTTGCGCGCGATGTGCTGGCGGGTCTGCGTGAGAGCGGCAACCTACACGCCCTGACGCAGCGACGGGACGCGATCCTGTCAACCATCGCCTGCCATGGCGCTGTTCGGGCAAACCGGCAACTGTCCTTGAGCGAAATGGATGCCTTGCTGCGCGCAATGGAATCAACCCCCGGAGCTGACCGCTGCAACCATGGTCGCCCGACCTGGATGATGCTAAGCCTCAACGATCTCGATCAGCGCTTTATGCGTGGGCGCTGATCTGTGGCCCCCGTCGCGACACACAACCCGGAATCAGCCCACCTGCCAACCACGCTGCTGATGGTCTTGACGGCCTTGGTCGCTTTCCAGCCTGCCGGTACCGATGTTTATCTCCCATCACTCCCTGCGATCGCGACCGAATTTCGAGTCGGGCCGGTCGGAGTGCAGTGGACGCTCACGGTGTTTTTGCTTGCATTCTCTTCGGCCCAACTCGCAGCAGGTCCAATAGCCGATCGATTTGGGCGGCGGCCGGTGATTCTGGCCGGGCAACTCACCTTCATCCTGGCTTCGCTTGCGGGAGCGCTGGCGCCCTCGCTAAGCTTGCTGATCGCGGCGCGCGGTGCCCAGGCGATCGGAGCCTGCTGCGCCGTCGTCTGCGCGCGCGCCATGATCCGCGATCTGTTTAACCCGGACGCAGGTGCCCAGGTCATGTCGCGGATGCTGGGATGGATGATCGTCGTGCCGGTCTTTGGCGCTGCGCTCGGCGGACTACTTCAGCAGGCGTGGGGTTGGCGCGCCAATTTCCTCGCAGTTGCGGCCTACGGAGCCATTGCCCTGGCGTCAACCTTCCATTGGAGTCAAGAAACGCTGCCATTGGAGCGCCGGACTTCCCTGCAACCCCGCGAGCTCTGGTTGAGCGCGAGCCAGATTATTCGCTCGTCAACCTTCCGGGCCTGGCTGGCGATGGCTAGCTGGAGCTACGTCGGCCTCTTCGCGTACCTCTCGAATTCATCCTTTGCCCTGATCGAAGTCTTAGACCTTAGCCCCACCTTGTACGGTCTGAGTTTCGGCGTAACGGCAATCGGTTATTTAATCGGCGTTCTCTGGGTACGGCGCCGAATCGCTCTGTTCGGATTGCGCGATGCCCCCTCAGCCGGTGCTGCGTTGGCGGCTGGCTGCGGTCTGGTCATGGCCGCACTGGCCGCATTGGAAGTTCGCCATCCTGCAGCCATTATGATTCCAATGTTTGGTTTCATGCTCGCGCACGGCATTAATCAACCGTGTGCAACCAGCGGTGCAATCGGGCCCTTTCCGCACTGCGCAGGGACAGCGGCGGCACTGCTCGGGGCGCTGATGGCCGCGGGAGCTGCACCGATGGGGTGGTTGATCGCTGCAAACCACGATGGGTCGACCCGACCGCTGGCCTTTGCAATTGCGCTTTGCGGATGTGGTGTGGCCGCAAGCTGGCTGTTGCTGGTTCGGAAGCTGGCACCTGAACCTGTCTGACATTGCCTCTGGCCCACATCATGTCAAACAAGGACCAACAGCCGCTAGTCTTCCTGATGGGCCCCACCGGCGCAGGAAAGTCGGCCGCCGCCATGGCCCTGGCGGCAGAACTCCCGATCGATATTGTCAGCGTCGATTCGGCGCAGGTTTATCGTGGGCTTGATATCGGCACCGCAAAACCAAGCGCCGCAGAGCGCGCAGTGGTGCCGCATTGGTTGCTCGATTTGCTTGACCCGTCACAGGCCTATTCCGCCGCACGGTTTCGAGTCGATGCAACAGCGGCAATTGAAGCCATTCGCGCGAAAGGCCGCATACCCCTTCTCGTGGGTGGGACCATGCTGTATGCCCGCGCTCTGGTCGGCGGACTCGACGACTTACCCTCGGCGAACCCGGCGTTGCGCGCGCAACTCGAAGCCGAGGCGCAGGCCGACGGATGGCCCGCCCTGCACGCACGTCTGGCAGATCGTGATCCGGCCACCGCGGCGCGTTTGTCGCCCACCGATTCGCAGCGGATCCAGCGCGCGCTCGAAGTCGTTCTCTTGACCGGAACCCCCTTGTCCACCCTGCATGGACGACCAAAGGGTTCCGACCAAAGAGGCACCGATCACCCAGCCCATTTCGTTTCGCTTGAGCCCCAGGATCGCAGTTGGCTGCATCAACGTCTCGAAACGCGTTTTCGGGATATGGTCGCGGCGGGCCTGTTGGACGAGGTTCTTGATTTACGGGCACGCGGCGACCTTCACACCGACCTCCCCGCGATCCGCAGCGTTGGTTATCGCCAGGTCTGGGAACACCTCGACGGCGACAGCGACCTACCAACGATGCACGAGCGGGCTGTGGCAGCCACACGGCAACTCGCGAAGCGCCAGCTCACCTGGCTAAGATCAAACCCGGAACGAACCATCGTGCCTTGCGACGCTCCGCAAGCGACGGCACTCGCGGTCGCCGCGCTTCGCGAAGTCATCGGCTGAAACGGCGCGAATTTATTCGCCAGTCTTGATGACCGTTGCAGCCTCGCCCTGGGGACGCACCTGAATCGATCCAATATCCGAGACGATCTGGCCGGCGCCTGTTAGCCGATCGATCACCGCATGGGCCTGACTCGGGGCAACAATCAGGCACATACCGATACCGCAATTAAAAACCCGGTGCATTTCATCGTCCGTAACCGCGCCGGCATCTTGTAGCCAGTCAAAAATCGCTGGCCGAACCCAGTGGTTACGGAGCAGAACGGCCTGCAACTGCTCCGGAAGCACTCTGGGAAGATTCTCGACCAAACCTCCGCCCGTGATGTGCGCCATCGCCTTGACCGCACCGGGCAATTCCGCGAGCACGTCGAGCATCGGCTGAACGTAGATCTGTGTCGGGGCCATCAACGCATCCGCCAGGGTGCGCTGAGCGGGGTCGCCCGGCAGGAGCGTGGCATTCAGTGCATGCATCCACTCGTCTTCGGGGCCCACAGCCCGCTCGAGGATCCGTCTGACCAGGGAAAATCCATTGGAATGCACGCCACTCGAAGCCAAACCCAACACGACATCGCCCGGCTCGATCGAGCGCCCATCCAGAATCGACGATTTTTCAACAACGCCTACCGCGAATCCCGCCAAGTCGTATTCGCCGTCGGGATACATCCCCGGCATTTCAGCCGTTTCGCCGCCGATCAGTGCACAACCGGATTGCTCGCAACCCGCCGCCACGCCGCCCACCACAGCGGCCGCAGTCTCGACACGCAAACGGCCACAGGCAAAGTAGTCCAAAAAATACAAGGGCTTAGCTCCTTGCACGAGAATGTCGTTGACGCTCATCGCCACCAGATCGATCCCAACGGTGTCATGCCGATCAAGGGCAAAAGCGAGTTTGAGCTTGGTCCCGACGCCGTCAGTCCCCGATACCAGAACTGGCTCTCTGTACCCCTTGGGAAGCTCATACAAGGCGCCAAACCCTCCAATACCCGCCAGCACACCGGCATTTAGAGTACGACGGGCGAGTGGTTTGATTCGCTCCACCAGCGCATCGCCAGCGTCAATGTCAACCCCTGCATCGCGATATGAAATCGGCTTATTCATCAATGACACCCCACAAAACCTTCATGTCCGACACCTCTCGATCGACTGATCAGCCGGATCGTCATTCTAGGGCCCCTACAATAGTGTGATGCTTATCAGTTGAACATGACGCCCACGCCACCAATTCCGCCCCAGTCGCCGGATTCGCACCACTTCCCGTCCTGGCGCGTGATCGCACCATGGGCCGCAGTTGCGCTTGGAATGGGCTGGGCGCTGTGGGCGCTGCAGGCCACACTTTCACCGCTCTTTGCCGCCCTTGTCCTCGCGTATTTGCTGGCCGGACCGGTTGATCGACTCCAGGGCGTTGGCTTGCCGCGCGCTGTTGCAAGCCTGCTGGTCATGCTTGGAACGATTACGCTGGTGACGGCCGCTGCGCTGATCTTTTTGCCCATCATTCAGACTGAGATCGAACTGTTGCGCCAGCAACTGCCGGATTTGGTGGCCAAAGTGGGCGATTCTTTCCTGCCTTGGTTGGAACGGGCGACCGGCGTCAAACTGCGACTCGACCCGCAGGCCATCCGGACCTGGATCACGCGGCAATGGTCTGAAGGCGGGGGCGATCTTGCGGTAGGCATCATGGATTACGCCCGCAGTGGCGGCTCTGCCGTTCTGGAAATCGTGAGCGTGGTTCTCTTGGTTCCGATTGTCTTGTTTTACCTCTTAGTGGACTTGCACCACCTGCGCCGACGCACCCTTGACTTGGTACCACCACGTTGGATCGGTGGGGTCGTCGATGCACTTGATGAACTGCATTCGATGATCAGCGGGTGGCTCCAGGGCGTCCTGCTCCTGACGGTCGTTCTCGCCGCGTTCTACGCGGCTGGCCTTTGGATCGCGGGCTTCCAACTTTGGTGGGCATTGGGTCTGCTGACGGGAATCCTGATGTTTGTGCCCTATTTGGGCTTTGCACTGGCCCTGCTGCTGGCCCTTCTCGCCGGCATGTTGCAGTTCGGCGTCGGTGAAGGCATCTGGCGCGTAGCCATTGTGTATTCATTGGGTCAGGCAATCGAAAGTTGGTGGCTGACCCCGAAACTCGTCGGGGAGCGCGTGGGACTTCATCCGGTTGTGGTCATCCTCGCCCTGCTCGTCTTTGGCAACCTCCTCGGTTTCGTGGGCGTACTGCTCGCCCTGCCTTTGGCAGCGGTCACGATCGTTTTGCTTCGACGGCTTCATCGGGCCTGGCTTCGCAGTCCGATTTTCGAGGGCAATCACGGACCCAGGGCGTGACCCAGCAACTGATTCTCGACTTCGGTGCTCCACCCGCGCCTACTCTGGACAACTTTGTCGTCGGCGATAACGCAGCCCTTATTGCGACGCTCCGGCGCCTTAACTTATCCAATGATTCGCCCAATGATTCGGCCAATGCGATCGATCTTGAACATCGTTTTGTTTATCTATGGGGCGAGTCTGGAGTCGGGAAGACCCACCTCTTGAGCGCCCTCTCGCGGCCGGAGGGCAAGCATTCGTTTATCCACGCCCTTGATGATGTTGATCGCTTGGACAGCGTAGGCCAACAGGCGGCCTTTACCCAGTGGATCGAAACCCAGAGCGACCCATCACGGAGGCTTTTAGTTGCGGGACGCTGGCCCCCCCGCGACTTGACGCTGCGCGAAGATCTCCGGACCCGCATTGGATCGGCCCTCGTCTTCAAAATCCAGCCTCCAACCGATGCCGCAAAATTAGCGGCGCTCCAGGCGGCCTCCTGGCAGCGCGGTTTCAAACTGCCAGCCGAGATCGCGCAAAAGCTGCTGGACCTGTTGCCGCGAGATCTTGGATCACTTGGTGCAGCGATCGCAGCGCTCGATCGTTTTTCGCTTGAACGGAAGCGCGCGATCACGCTGCCGCTGCTACGCGAATGGCTGCAACACGAGGTCCGCTAGAATCCGACTAACATGAACATTTCCAAGCACTACGACCCATCTGCGGTCCGCGCAAAAATTGCTGAGGTTGCGAACCTTCCTGCCGACCAATCTGGCGACCTAAATATCGACCAATCTCTGCGCGGTTTGGCCCTGTTCGATCTGGACCATACGCTGCTCCCAATCGACAGCGATTTTGAATGGGGACAATTTCTTGTCCGCATTGGAGTCCTTGACCCCGCCGTCCACGAACAAGAGAACCAGCGCTTTTATCGCCAATATCAGGACGGCACCCTGAATATTCAGGAGTACCTCGACTACGCGTTGCAACCACTCTCTAAATGGCCGCGCGCCGAAGTCGATGCATGGCATGCACAGTTCATGGCTGAAGTCGTGCGGCCCGCGATCCGCCCTGAGGCCGTCGATCTGGTCAGGCATCACCAAGCGGCGGGACACCTTTGCGCTGTTGTGACGGCCACCAACGCCTTCGTGACTCGCCCAATCGCGGGCGCCTTTGGGATTGAGCACCTGATTGCCACGGAGGTCGAAGAACTCCAGGGCGCCTTCACGGGCCGGCCCATTGGGACGCCGTCGTTTCGCGAGGGCAAGGTGACGCGAACGTTGCAATGGCTTGACAGCCTCGACAAACCCTTCGAAACCTTCAAGCGCAGCTGGTTTTACAGCGACTCGATGAATGACCTCCCGTTGTTGAGACACGTGACTGACCCGGTCGCCACCAATCCCGATCCCCGCCTGCTGGAGGCGGCGCAGGCGTCGGGTTGGCCCGTGTTGCGGCTCTTCGAATGATCAACCGACTGCTCGATCGATTGCTCGGCCGCGGGCCCCGTCTCGCCAAACCTCGCCAGGCCAAAATCCTCCGGGGCGCTGATCTCGGTCTCAAGCGCGAACTCATTTCGCCCAATGCGATCAAAGTCTGTGAAACCCTGCAGCGAGCTGGTTTCAAAGCCTACCTCGTCGGCGGCGCGGTTCGCGATCTTCTGCTCGGAATCACCCCTAAAGACTTTGACGTCGCGACCAATGCAACGCCAGAGGATGTGAAGGCGGAATTTCGTCGGGCGATGATCATCGGTCGACGATTTCGACTGGTCCATGTGATGTTCGGTCGTGAAGTCATCGAAACATCGACCTTTCGGGCACTCAACCCCGAAGCCAAAACGGATGAACACGGCCGAGTGTTGGCCGACAACCTGTTCGGCAGTCAATCGGAGGACGCCGCCCGCCGGGACTTCACTGTCAACGCGCTGTATTACGACCCCAGTTCGGATGAGGTGCTCGACTATCACGGCGGCGTCAGCGACCTAAAAAAGCGCCTGATCCGCATGATCGGAGATCCGGCGACGCGTTATCGCGAGGATCCCGTTCGAATGCTGCGCTCCGTAAGGTTTGCGGCAAAGCTCGGGTTCACCATTGAGGAGCAGACCCGGGCGCCGATTCGAGAGATGGCAGAGCTGATCCACAACGTTCCAGTTGCTCGACTTTTTGATGAGATGCTCAAGCTTCTCCAGTCGGGCCAGGCGATGGCGTGTCTGCGTCAATTGCGTGATGCTGGCCTACACGACGGTCTGCTCCCGCTCCTGGATGTCATCCTGGAACAGCCGCAGGGCGCGCGGTTTGTTGAAATTGCCTTGGCCCGAACCGACGAGCGGGTGCGGGAAGGTAAAAGTATTAGCCCAGGGTTTTTGTTTGCCACGCTGCTTTGGCAACAAGTCCGAACGCGTTGGGAGGCCGGAATCGCCCGGGGGGATTACCCCATCCCCGCACTCATGGCTGCGATCGACCTCGCGTTGGACGAGCAAAGCGAACAACTCGCAATCCAGAAGCGTTTTATCGCCGATATGCGGGAAATCTGGTCGCTTCAACCGCGCTTCGAGCGCCGCACCGGCAGCCAACCGTATCGATTGCTTGAACATATCCGCTATCGAGCCGGGTTTGACTTCTTGATGCTCCGTACAGACGCAGGCGAAATTGAACCGGAGCTGGTGGCTTGGTGGGACCGTTTCGCCGGCGGATCCCCCAATGAACGGGACACGATGATTGCCGACCTCGCCCGCGCCCCTGGTAGCTCGTCTACCGCTTCTGGGCGCCCGCGCCGGCGGCGGCGCCGAAGTAGCGGCGGTCAGGGAGCTACAGACGGTGGGTCCGAGGGTGCTGGCGAGTCCTGAATTGGACCCCACGGCCGGCAGCGCATGGGTCGGTATCGGTGCAAACCTGGGGGACCCCGCAATGACGGTATTGGCCGCCATGGATGCACTTGAGGCCATGCCGCAGACGCGGGTCGAAGCGCGCTCGCGCTTATGGCGAACCAAACCGGTCAACGCGCCGGGACCTCACTACGTCAACGCCGTCATCCGCCTGCGAACCACGCTTTCGCCGCACGCCTTGTTGTGTGCGCTCCTGGAGTTGGAAAACCAGTTTGGCCGCGAGCGTTCAAGCCCGAATGCCCCGCGCACTCTAGACCTCGATCTGTTGATGTTTGACAACCTGAGCTACAACGATGAGGGTCCACCCGCCCTCGTACTGCCACACCCCCGACTGTGTGACCGCGCCTTTGTGCTGGCTCCCCTAGCCGAACTGGATCCGGACCTCCAATTACCCAATTGCGAACGCATCGACGTGGCGCTAGCGCGCCTCATGAACAACCCTGACCAGGCAATCGAGCTACTGGCATACTTCAGCCCATGAACCCGCTGCCCCCCCTGCACGCCCCCGGTACGCCAGAAAATTTGTTGCGTTGGCGCCATATCGTGATCGAAGGTCCCATTGGTGTGGGCAAGACATCACTCGCGCGCCGGTTGGCCAGCCATACGAACGGCCGGCTTCTGCTGGAACAACCAGAGGCCAACCCGTTTCTGGAGCGCTTTTATCGGGATGCCGAACGGTGGGCGCTCCCGACCCAGTTATCGTTCCTGTTCCAGCGCTTGGACCAGCTCCGGGAAATGTCTCAATCTCAACAATTCGAACAGATGGTGGTGGCCGATTTTCTGTTTGACAAAGACCCCCTGTTCGCGGAACTGACGTTGGATGACGAAGAGCTGGCGCTTTACCGAAAAATCTTTACCGGATTGCATGCGCACACGCCGGTACCCGACCTGGTGATTTACCTTCAGGCGCCCGCTGAAACATTGATTGAGCGTGTGAAGCGGCGAGGCCATGAGTTCGAAACACCGATCACCGAGGACTACCTGAACCGCCTTACAGCCGGTTCTTTCATCATTACGACAGCAGCCCCTTGCTCATCGTGAACACGCAGCGAATGAACCCCAGCGAACGAGATGAGGATTTCGCGCTCCTGATCCGCCAGATTCAAACCATGCGTGGTCGGCGCGAATTCTTTAATACCGCGATCTGAGTATCCCACCGGTGAGCACCACGCCCCTTGATCTGCCCCCGGGACCGCAAGCTGGACCACAAGCTGGGCCGCAATCGGCGGTACCACGTCGTCGAGTCACGCTGCACCGTCTTGCGCAAATGCGCGATGCGGGGGAGCGGATCACGATGCTGACTTGCTATGACGCCAGCTTTGCGCAGCTGCTCGATGCAGCGCAGATCGACGTCATGCTGATTGGGGATTCGCTTGGGATGGTCTTGCAGGGCAAGAACGACACACTTTCGGTCAGCATCGACGAAGTCGCTTATCACGTTCGATGCGTTGCCGCTGGTACCCGCTATGCCATGGTGGTGGCGGATTTGCCATTTGGCTCCTACGAAACATGTCCCGAAAAGGCCTTTGAGTCGGCGACGCGATTACTCGCGGCCGGCGCCCAGATGGTCAAGCTGGAAGGCGGCTCCTGGATCGCACCCACCGTCGAGTTCTTGGTGGCCCGAGGCATTCCAGTATGTGCCCACATCGGTTTCACCCCGCAATCGGTCCACGCGTTAGGCGGCTATCGGGTTCAGGGGCGCAGCCTCGCCGACGCGGAACGGCTCAAAGCGGATGCACTTGAACTGGCCGATGCCGGTTCGAGCCTGGTCCTGATGGAGATGATTCCGGCTGCGCTCGCCGCTCAAATCACGGCCGCTCTGGCGGTACCGAACTCAAAGCGTGCGGCTGTGCCGACGATCGGGATTGGTGCCGGGGTCGATTGCTCCGGCCAGGTCCTGGTGCTGCATGACCTGCTTGGCATCAGTACTGGCCTGCGCCCCCGATTCTCTAAAAACTTTCTGAACGGGCAACCCGGTGTGAGCGGAGTCGCAGAAGCCATTACAGCCTACGTTCAAGCGGTGCGTAAAGGCGAATTTCCGGCCGCGGAACACAGCTTTTAATGAAGATCGTCAGAACGGTGGCCGAACTCCGGGCCCAGTTGCGCGGGCAACTTCGGACCGCCTTTGTGCCCACCATGGGCAATTTGCATGAGGGTCACCTCTCACTGATGCGAGTCGCGGCTCGTCTGGGCGATCCTGTCGTGGCGTCGATTTTTGTGAACCGTCTCCAGTTCACGCCTAACGAAGATTTCGACCAGTACCCACGAACCTTCGAGGCCGATTGCGAGAAACTAGAGCGCGAAGGGGTGTACGTCCTGTTCGCGCCCGACGAGAACGAAC
>RFPW01000250.1 GCA_009925965.1 Betaproteobacteria bacterium | reverse complement strand
GCCGTCCCGCCAACACCGAGCGCACTCACTTGGCCAGCCCAGCAAGTCATTACGTGCGCCCATGCGTTTGAATTGCCCTGCTGGGGATTGGCCGCCAGCTCGGAGTGGGCGCAAATTGAGGGGGCGGCAAGCACGCCGCGCGGGGTTTCGATTTGAATCGTCACCGGAACTGGCGAATGTGGTGCCGCCGCCCTCAGCGCCTGCGCAAGAGCCTCAACTTGATCTCGAGACTCCACTTTCGGCAACATCACCCCAGCCAGCAGTTCGAGCGGCTGATGCTTCAAATCCTCGCGCCACAACTCAGGCTCAGAATTGAGACGCAACAAAACGGTTGCCCCGCGTTCTGCCAACGATCGAATCGCGCTCGCTGCCAGTCGACGTGCGGCTTCCTTTTGTGCGAATGGGATGGCATCTTCGAGATCGACGATCAGAGCGTCCGCGCCGCGAGTCGTGGCTTTTGGCAGTAGCGCAGTCGATGTGGCCGGGATAAACAGGAGTGAGCGCAGGGCTTGCAACGGGGAGGGAGGCTTCATGTTTGGATTTAGGTGGATTCCAGTTTGCCGCGTTGCTTCAGGCTCGCGATTTGTTCTGCAGTCGCGCCAAGTTCGTTCAGGAGTTCGACCCCGTGTTCGCCACGAACAGGTGCGCGCCGGCGCAGTTGGCCGGGTGTACCCGCGAGCTTTGGCGTGATTCCATGCATCAGTGTCTCTGCGCCCCCGCCGTCGTCCGGCACCCGGATATACGACCCACGGGCGGCAATATGCGCGTCGCCAAGCAGTTGCTCGGCATCGTAGACAGGACCGACCGTGACGCCATGGCGACGAAAGTGATCGAGGCACTCCGCTTGATCGAGCCCGGCGATGGTGGTCGCAATCAATTGCGTCAGCTCTTGATCATGGGCCAAACGGGCGGCATTCGTGTTGAAACGCGGTTCGTCGAAGAGTGATTCCTGGCCGATGGCCTGAAAGACCCGGCGCGCCATCGAATCAGTCGACCCTGACATTGAAACCCAGCGCCCGTCGCGACACTGAAAGGTGCCACGCGGTGAGGAGATCTTCTGGTCGGCTTCAGCGGCCAAGCCAGTGGCAGCAAAATGGGTCACGTCGGGCCCCATGATGGCCAGCATCGGTTCGAGCAGTGAGAGGTCGATCACCTGGCCCCGGCCGCCCCGTACCTCGACCTCGCGCAGTGCAGCCAGGGTCGCGTGGGCGCCCGTCAGGCCAGTCACCATGTCTGCCAGTGCCAGGTTGGGCAGGCGGGGCTCTCCGGTCGCCGCGCGATGCTTATGTGCAAATCCACTGAAGCCTTCGATCAGACTCCCGAATCCTGCGAGCTCACGATACGGTCCCGTCTGTCCCCAGCCCGAAAGCCGAACGATGATTAACCCCGGATGCGTCGCATGCAGTGCAGCCGGCGCCAACCCCATGGCCTCAAGCGTCCCAGGCCGAAAACTCTCTACCAGCACCTGAGCGGTTTCGATCAGTTTTTTCAACCATCGCATCGCCTCGGCGTCACGCAGGTCCAGGGCAAGACTGCGCTTATTGCGACCATAGACCCGCCACCAGCCATCGAAGCCTTCCGGGTGATCCGGATGGGCTTCACGCCATTCGCGCAGCGTATCCCCGCGTCCAGGCGATTCGAGCTTGATCACGTCAGCACCGAAATCAGCCAGTTGCAGCGTCAGCATATTGCCCGCCACGAGTCTGGACAGATCGACGACTCGGACGCCCTGCAGAGGACCGCTGGGTTCGCTGTCGGGCGTGATGACGGGTAGGTCTTCGAAGTCCATAAGGAGCCTTATTTTAATCGGCCCAGTGTATCAATCCGCAAACTGGAGTCCGCGCTGGAAAAGCGATTGTTGATATCCTGCCGAATCGTCGATTACAAACCCTTCGGCTTCCGGTTAATCATGAAATTCGGTGTTCTGGTTGCGCTCGTCGTGTCTCTGCTTGCGACTGCCGCTCAGGCCGAGCCGGCGGTGATCTTCGATATGGGCGGGAAGTTCGACAAGTCCTTTAACGAGGCAGCGTATCTCGGCATGGAGCGCTGGAAAAAGGAGGCGGGCAAGTCTTACCTTGAGTTCGAGATTTCGAACGAAGCCCAGCGCGAACAGGCGATGCGACGCATGGCCGAGAAGGGTGCCTCACCCGTGATTGGTGTTGGGTTTGGTCAAACCTCGACCATGGAACGGGTGGCCCGCGAATATCCCAAGCTCCAGTTCGGGATCATCGATTCGGTCGTTTCATTGCCGAATGTCGAGTCGGTTATTTTTCGGGACGAGGAGGGGAGTTTCCTCGTCGGTATGCTGGCCGCCATGGCGAGCAAATCGAGCAAGGTGGGGTTTATCGGCGGGATGGATATTCCGCTGATCCGCAAGTTCCAATGTGGCTATGAGCAAGGCGCCCGATTTGCTAATCCGAAGATTGATGTCACTTCTAATATGACGGGTACCACGCCGGCGGCCTGGAACGACCCCGCCCGCGGCGGCGAAATTGCCCGGGCTCAGTTCGGTAAAGGGGTGGATGTCGTGTTCTCCGCCGCTGGTGGAACGGGTCTCGGGGTCTATCAGGCCGCTAAAGATGCGGGCAAGCTGGCGATCGGTGTAGATACCAATCAGAACCATCTACACCCTGGAACAATGCTGACTTCGATGGTGAAGCGGGTCGATGTCGCCGTCTACAACCTCGCCCGTCAAACCCATCCCGGGGTCACGACGCTTGGCCTCAAGGAGGGTGGACTCGACTATGCGCTTGATCAGTACAACGAAAAACTGATCACTCCAGAGATGAGGCGCCGGGTTGATGATGCAAAGGCGCAGATCGTGGCCGGCAAGATCAAGGTGGTGGACTTCATGGTGGGCAATCGCTGCAAGCCCTAGCCCTGAGGTCTGACTTCGTGCACCAGGCGGTTTCAGCCGTTCAACTGCGTTCGATTTCAAAGCGGTTTGGTGCCATCCATGCCATTCGCGAGGTCACCCTTTCGGTAACCGCGGGTTCGATTCACGGTCTTGTTGGCGAGAATGGGGCTGGTAAGAGCACGCTGATGGCGATCCTCTATGGATTGGTGCAGGCCGATCGCGGGACGATCGCTATCCACGGTAAGACGGTCGCAATCAACAACTCGCGGACCGCGATCGCCCTGGGAATCGGGATGGTGCATCAGCACTTTCTGCTGATTGACTCGATGTCGGCGCTCGA
>RFPW01000249.1 GCA_009925965.1 Betaproteobacteria bacterium | reverse complement strand
GGATTTTAAAACCACGCCAATCCTGGAGCTACCGATGTCAAGACGCCGCCTGCAAACTATTCTGCCGCCTTACCTGATGGATCAATTAGGGCTTGCAGAAGACCCTATCATTCGTGAGGCTGCTCAATCGACCCAACTCTTGGACCAGACATTTCGCGCGAACCGATTGGAGAAAAAAGAATCGCGGCCAGCGAAGAACTTTCCAGTGATTCAAATTTTTGATGCGAATCATGCGCAGACACTCCCGGGACAATTAGTACGTAGCGCCCGTCAAGCGCCTGTGGATGACCCCGCGGTTAATGAAGCCTGGGATGGATTGCAAGCCACGTTGAAATTCCTGCAGAACACCTTCCGGCGCAATAGCCTCGATGACGACGGCACTCGCCTGCGCGCAAGCGTGCATTTTGGCGAACGCTACATGAACGCCTTTTGGGACGGCCGGCAAATGGTGTTTGGCGATGGCGACGGCATTCTGTTTCGCGGATTCACCGCCGCTGTTGACGTAATTGGCCACGAACTCGGACATGGAATCATCGCCGACGAAGGACAGCTCGCGTACGTGTACGAACCTGGCGCTTTAAATGAATCGCTGGCCGACGTATTCGGATCAATGGTTAAACAGTTTCAGCTGGCGCAAGCAGCCCATGAGGCCGATTGGCTCATCGGCGATCGGTTATTGACGCCAAATGTCCGCGGCAAAGCCCTTCGATCGCTCGCGGCCCCCGGCACCGCCTATGACGACCCCGTGCTGGGCAAAGACCCGCAACCTGCCCATTCAAGGCATTTCGTGCGGACGCGAGAAGACAATGGCGGCGTCCACGTCAACTCCGGCATCCCGAACCACGCGTTCTATCTCGCGGCCACCGGGATCGGCGGACCGACCTGGGAGGGTGCCGGCCCCGTCTGGTACGACGCCCTGCGCGACCCAGCGGTGACACCCTCGACCGACTTTGCCCAGTTTGCGCGCTTGACGGAAATTGCAAGCGTGCGTCGATATGGGCTGGAGTCGCGCGAATGGCAGGCCGTGCGCGAGGCCTGGTCGCGGGTGGGCGTGGAGTCCGAGCGTTACGAGCGGCCACTGCCTTGGCCTTTGAGGGCTGCGCAGGGTTGAATTAGCAATATGATCTGCACCAGCGTCTCAAATTGCAGGCGCGAAGTGCAGGCATCAGCATGTCCGAACTCATCCGCCAAACCCTCGAAAAGGGAATCGATCAAGACCCCGCCGCGCGCGCGCGGGCCTTTTTCGATCGCTTCGAGCCGCTGGAAAGTTTTAAAAATGTGGATGCGGAGGGGTATGTCCGCGAAATCCGTAACAGAAGCCGCATTCTTCGGGCGGAGGAGCTCGAGTGATATCCAACCCAGTCGTTTTGGATACCGATATCGTCATCGATTTACCAAAGAAAAAGCAGCCAGTGATTGACCGTTACCTGCGCCTGCTAGAGGGCGGTGCAACGCCGCTGCTCAGCCCGATCGTCGTGGCCGAGGTCTATGCAAGGGCCATCGCAACCCAAGCCGGCCGGTACGCGAAACAGTTTCGAAAGTCGTTTAACGGAATTTCGCTAGAAGACTTCCTGCTTGCAGCAACCGCCCGCGTTCACCGATGCCCACTCTGGACCCGAAATCGTGAACACTTTCCGATGCCGGACATCGAGTTCATCGGTGAAGCTGGACACCAAGTTAGACACTGAGCTTGGGTACTCAGCTCAACCAAGACTGAGATCACCCCCCCGTTAACGACGATCCGACGACTCCTGTCTCTCGGCATCTCAACAGCCCGCTTATGCGCTTGGACACAGCGGTATCAAGATCACAACGTGGTCATCACAAGCTCACGCATCACCAACAAACTGCGGGCTGGATCGAAGGGGGTAAAATAAAGCGATGCGAAACGATCTTGATAGTCAACACAGCCCTGAAAGCAACCCCCAAGGTGATCTCGAACGCTCAGCGAGCTCTGCGACCAAAACCGCCCTCATCACTGGCATCACCGGTCAGGACGGGGCGTATCTGGCCGAACTCCTGCTCGCCAAGGGCTACGAGGTCCACGGGATCAAGCGCCGGGCTTCGTCGTTCAATACCGACCGTATTGATCATCTGTATCAGGACCCGCATGAATCCGGACGTAGACTGCATTTGCACTATGGCGACCTGACCGATGCCACCAACCTGATCCGCATCGTTCAGGAAGTCCAGCCTGACGAGATCTACAACCTCGCCGCGCAAAGCCATGTCCAAGTGAGCTTCAACACTCCCGAATACACGGCCAATGTGGATGGCCTTGGGACCTTGCGGTTGCTGGAAGCAATCCGAATTCTCGGGCGTGAGAAGAGCACCCGGTTTTATCAGGCATCCACGAGCGAACTCTACGGCCTGGTGCAAGAAATCCCTCAGCGCGAAACAACGCCGTTTTATCCCCGTAGCCCCTACGCAGTGGCGAAGCTCTATGCCTACTGGATTACGGTGAATTACCGCGAGGCCTATGGGATGTATGCGTGTAACGGCATCCTGTTTAACCACGAGAGCCCTCTGCGCGGCGAAACCTTCGTGACCCGCAAAATCACCCGCGCGCTGGCGCGGATTCATCTGGGCCTGCAGGACTGCCTCTACCTGGGCAATCTCGATGCGCTGCGCGACTGGGGCCACGCCCGAGACTACGTCGAAATGCAGTGGCTCATGCTGCAACAGGAACAGGCCGAGGATTTTGTGATCGCGACTGGCCAGCAGGTCAGCGTGCGGACTTTTGTAGACACCGCAGCCGCCGAGTTGGGCGTGCGGATTGACTGGTATGGTGCGGCTGAGCAAGAGACCGGCACCGTTGCCGAAGCACCCGACGAGAGCGCCATGCGCCCTGGGCAAGTCGTCGTACGTGTGGACCCGCGTTACTACCGCCCGACCGAAGTCGAAACCTTGCTTGGGGACCCAACGAAAGCCCGAGAGCGACTGGGTTGGACGCCAACCACGACGTTTTCAGAACTGGTGGCGGAAATGATGCGCGAGGACCTCAAGGGCGCGCGGCGCGATGATCTTGTGAAGCAGCATGGTTATGAGGCTTACGATCATCATGAATAGATGATCGCTATAAATCGGAGATCATATTGAACAGAAATGAGCGCATCTACATCGCCGGTCACCGTGGCCTCGTGGGCTCGGCGCTAGTTCGCGTGCTGCAAGCCCACGGTTTCAATAACCTCCTGCTGCGCACCCACGC
>RFPW01000248.1 GCA_009925965.1 Betaproteobacteria bacterium | reverse complement strand
CCGACGCCAGTACTGAGCATCCAGGTAGGGAACGGTCCGGGCGCGATGGCATTGAACAGAATGCGCTCTTTGGTCAGATGCCGGGCCATAAAGCGGGTCAGGTGATGTACCGCCGCTTTGGATGCGCCATAGGAGAACGCATCAAACGCAGAACTCTTGAGACCATCGATCGAACCGATGTTGATCACCCGAGAAGGGCTGGCACCCTGCCCGGCAGCCCGCAACAGAGGGAGGAGCAACGCCCTTGACGTTGGTGTCCATGACTTTGTCCCAGCCGACTTCCGGAAACTGATCGAGGGGCGCGCCCCAGGAAGCGCCGGCGTTGTTCACCAGAATATCCAGCTTCGTCTCATGGGCAGCCAATTGTGCTGCCAGACTTTCAACGCCCGCCAGGTTGGACAAATCCGCCGGCAGCGCGATGCATTGCCCACCATAGGCCTGGCTCAGGCGCTCGGCCGTGGCCTCGCAGGCCTGAGCTTTACGTGACGAGATATAGACCTTGGCGCCCTGAGACAGGAAGCCTGCCGCGATCATCTCGCCGATGCCACGGGAGCCGCCGGTGACCAGTGCCGTTTTGCCATGAATTGAAAAAAGATTGTTGAAATTTTCGCTCATAACTCTACTCAGTTGAATGATTATCGGGGTATGCCGCCATATAAGGCGCCATACGCTTGCCCATCTCATCGGCGAGCGCATGCAGACCGCTCATGGGTCGCACCATCACTTCGAAGTCAAGGATGCGTCCCTCAGCATCAAACTGGATCAGGTCGATCCCCTTGAGCGCTTTGCCGTTCACCTTGGCGCTGAATTCCAGCACTACGCTGGTACCGTCCGCGCCGGCGAGTTCGCGGTGGTAGACAAAGTCCTCGAACACCTGGCTCGCTGCCGTCAAGAACAACTGCACGACGGGCGCACTGGCATACGGAGTGTGGGCGACGGGCGAGCGAAAGACCGCCTTGGGATGGAGAATCGAGCCAAGCTCTCCCATCTCTGCTTTGCCGATCATCGCGTGCCAGAGCGCAAGCGACTGAGCGACGGCAGGCAAGAGTTGAAGGCCAGCGGGAGCGGCCGGTGTTGGTGCTGGATGGTTGAGGTTGCCCAGCGACAGGGCCAGCTCGGTACCCTGTTTGATTGCATGTTTGGCGTCGAGTTCAACAGCCTTATCCGCACCGCCAATGAGATGCACGGTGCAGCCGGCAGCGACCAAGGCTTCTTGTAATTCGCGCTGTGGTTCCTGCCCTGCACAAACCACCACCGTGTCGGCCGGAATCGTCAGGTCCTGGTCGCCGACGGTGATATGCAGACCGGCGTCGTCGATGCGCCGGTAGGTGACGCCGTTGAACATCTCGACCGTGCGATTTTTGAGCGATGTCCGGTGGATCCAGCCGGTGGTTTTGCCCAGGCCCTCGCCGACTTTCCCGGACTTGCGCTGTAAGAGGTAAACCTTGCGCGGACTGGGTTCGATATGAGCCGCCTTCAAGCCACCCGCCGTCGAATATTGCGTATCCACGCCCCATTCAGCGAAAAACCGGGCCTTGTCCAGGCTGGGGCTTGTGCCTTCGTGAAGAAGGTATTCCGCCACATCAAACCCAATTCCGCCGGCACCGATCAGTGCTACGGTCTGGCCCACTTCGCATTTGTCGCGAATCACCTCCAGGTAACCGCGAACCTTAGGATGGTCGATTCCTTCAATCTGCGGGATACGCGGACTCACGCCCGTGGCCAAGACCACCTCTTTAAAACCAGCGTCAATAATGGCCTGGGCGCTCACTTTGTGGCCGAGCTTCAATTGGACGCCGGTCAGTTCAATCTGCTTCCCAAAATATCGCAGCGTCTCGTAGAACTCTTCCTTACCGGGTATCTGTTTCGCGATGTTGAATTGCCCGCCAATTTCGCTGGCAACGTCAAACAAAGTGACCTCAAAACCGCGTCGTGCCGCCGCGGTGGCAAACGCCAACCCGGCTGGGCCCGCACCCACAACGGCCACGCGCTCCTTTGACCGCGCTGGCGTCTCGATCATCAGCGTCTCATGGCAGGCCCGCGGGTTCACCAGGCAAGAGGTGATCTTGCCGGCAAAGGTATGGTCCAGACAGGCCTGGTTGCAGCCGATGCAGGTATTGATTTCATCGGCCTTGCCTGCAGCCGCCTTGTTCACAAACTCGGGATCGGCGAGGAACGGCCGCGCCATCGAAACCATGTCTGCCATGCCATCGGCCAATACCTGTTCGGCCACCTCCGGCGTATTGATGCGGTTGGTGGCGACGAGTGGAATACTCACCTTGCCCTTGAGTTGTTGCGTCACCCACGCAAAGGCGGCTCGGGGTACTTTGGTCGCAATGGTCGGAATGCGCGCCTCGTGCCAGCCAATGCCTGTATTCAAGATCGTCACCCCGGCCGTCTCTAGCGCTTGCGCCAGTTGGACCACTTCGGCAAGGGTGGAGCCGCCCTCCACCAGATCAAGCATGGACAGGCGAAAGATCAGGATAAAGTTCTCACCCACCTTGGCACGCGTGCGCCGAACAATTTCCAGGGGGAAGCGGATGCGGTTTTCATAGCTGCCGCCCCAGACGTCATCGCGGTGATTGGTGTGCGCGGCGATGAATTCGTTGATCAGGTATCCCTCGGAGTCTACGCCGTCATAGCCTGCACTTTGCGCCAGTGCGGCCGCACGCACAAAATCTTCGATCGTTTGTTCCACCTCTTCGGTGCTGAGCGCATGCGGGCGAAAAGGGTTGATCGGCGCTTTGATTGCACTCGGCGCGACCAGATCGGGGTGATAGGCGTAGCGCCCAAAGTGCAAGATCTGCATACAGATTTTGCCGCCGGCGTCGTGGACCGCCTGGGTCACGACTTTATGCTTTTGCGCATCCTCAGGCGAGGTCATCCTGGCGCCGCCCGGCATGGGACGCGCACGGTCGTTCGGGGCAATACCACCGGTCACAATCAACGCCACACCGCCGCGCGCCCGCTCGGCGTAGAACGCAGCCATGCGCTCGAAGCCGTTCTTGGCCTCTTCAAGCCCCACATGCATCGAGCCCATTAGCACACGATTTTTGAGAGTTGTGAAGCCCAGATCCAGAGG
The DNA here is from genome assembly GCA_009925965.1 of Betaproteobacteria bacterium. Lineage (GTDB taxonomy): Bacteria > Pseudomonadota > Gammaproteobacteria > Burkholderiales > Burkholderiaceae_E > RFPW01. Next base: position 140 of record RFPW01000248.1, on the reverse strand, counting down.
GCTAAGCATTAACGGATAGGCGGTCATCGAAAGCCCCGTGAAAATAGAATTAGTTTAAGCCCGCGAGTTAATCCCTGCATGGAACCCGGCCTGTCATGTGGGTACCGCCGCCATACAGATCCGCGGGCAACCTTGAGGTA
>RFPW01000247.1 GCA_009925965.1 Betaproteobacteria bacterium | reverse complement strand
CCAGACAGCGCGAACACGACCCGCATCGTGGGGATGGCAAGCGCCCGTTCGAAGATATCAAACTGATCCGAATCGGCGCCGTAGTTCATCTGGGCAATCAGGGCGCGGCAGTCGATTCGACTTAGTAGGGTTTCAATCTCAGCAACAGTATAATTCTGATGCAAAGAAGGGTTACAGATGTAACCATTACGCGAGCAGGCCAGAAAGACGACGATCGATTCAACCCGACTTGGCAGCCAGACCGAGACCCGATCACCTTCACAAAGACCGGCCGTATTCAACGCGTGGGCCACCGCGTCGACCCAGGTCAGCATTTGTGACCACGTGAGTCGGGTGTTTGCGTCCCGACACGCAAACCGGCTGCCACGTTCGGCCGCATGCCGCACAAGCAATGCGTACATCGTCTCGGACTGCCAGGTCTTGGCCCCGTAGTAAAGGCGGGCCTGGGCCGGCGAATGTAGCGTCAGAATCTTCGCCATGCTTATCGCGTTGTTGGAACCGTTGTTGGAGCCGTTGCTGGAGCGTCAGTGACCGAACTTGTCGGCATCCGGTGCCCGACGCTGCGCAAAGGCCTCAGCGAGTTCGTGATGCTCGTCGGTGTCCAGGTACCCGCGCAAAAGCAGGTCATGGGCCATCCTCGACAACCCCCCGACCCCGCCATGGCGCGCGTTAAAGGCGGCCTTGATGGAAGCCAGTGCGAAGGCACCCCGGTCGGCAATTTCAAGAGCCATCTTCCGGGTGGCCTCAGCCAATTCCGCGTCGGGTACAACCTGGTTGATCAAGCCCCAGTCGAGCGCCTCGCGGGCGCTGATTTTGGGGTTGCGGTACCACATCTCCTTTGCCCGCTTCTTGCCAACGAGATCTTCCAGGTACCAGGTGCCATAGCCAGCGTCGAAGCTACCCATCATCGGGCCGACCTGCCGGAACACGGCGCTCTCCTTGGCAATGGTGAGGTCACACACCATCTGGAGCACGTTGCCCCCGCCAACGGCAAAGCCGTTGACCGACGCAATGACTGGTTTTTGTAATCGATCAATACTTTCGTACATCTCGAGCGTGGGCAGAACCCCGGCATAAAGCAGCGTGTCCTCCATCCCCTCTTTGCGCCCGCCGATACAAAAGAACCGGTCTCCAGCCCCTGTGATCACGAGTACGCGAGTTCGGGTTTCGCGCCGCACCGCATTGATACAGTCGCGAATTTCATGGCACATCAGCGGCGTGAACATATTGCCGTCCTGCGGGCGGTTGAGCGTCAGCGTCCCGATTGGGCCGTCTTCCTGATAAGTGATTTCCGCGAAATCCATGGTGACTCGATCTTTTTGATTCAAATGATGTGTTGCGCGCGCAGTTGGGCGATTTCTTCGGCCCCCAGACTTAACCATGATTCAAGAACCGCCTCGGTGTCAGCCCCCAAAACGGGCGGCGGAACCTGGCTCCCTTCGGTACAGCCATCAAACCGGATCCCCAAACCGACTTGCGGTATGCGCAAATCCCCACGCAGGCTGGCATACAGAAAGCCCCGCTCCCGCAACTCAGGGTCCGTCGCAAATTGGTCGAGACGCTGAATCGGACCCGCAGGCACTCGGGCCTCGCCAAGAACCAGAAGCCAATGCGCTCGCGGCTGGGTCAGCAGTAAGCTGGAAATTCGCTTGACGATCGTTTCACGCGCCGCCCGGCGGAGAGCGTTGGTCGCGTAGTCGACGGTGTCAGCGAATTCGGGTTCGCCAACGGCCGCCCAAAAACGGCGCCAGATCGCATCATTACCCAGCGCGAGGGTCATGGGCTCATCGGCGGTCTCAAAGACCTGATAGATCGCGATGACGCTATCGCGGCCCCCTGAGCGGCGCATGAGTTCCCCAGTGCCCAGGTACGGCACCAACCGGGGCGCCATGAACCTCGACATGCTCTCCATCATCGAAACATCCACAACACATCCGCGACCATCACGCGAACGCCGCAGCAACGCCGCCATCACGGCCATCGCCGCGTCATGCCCCGCGAGCAGATCCGCCGCCGGGGTACCAATTTTTTGAGGCGGACTATCAGGCTCGCCCGTCATGTCCATGACGCCCGACCACCCCTCGGCAATGAGGTCGTAGCAGGGCAAATCTGCGCGCTGCCCGTCAATTCCGAAGCCCGTGACGGAAACATGAATGAGCTTGCTATTCACGGCTGTCAAGGACTCCGCATCAAGCCCCAATTTTTTTTGAACCCGCCCAACCAGATTGAGAATCACCACATCGGCTTGCGCCACCAGACGCATTAGTAGCGCATGCCCTGCGACCTGCCCATAGTCGATCGCAACGCCACGCTTATTCCGATTGACACTCAAAAACCAGAGTGATTCTCCATCCAGGAACGGCGGCCCCCAGGCCCGCGAGTCATCCGGCTGACTGGGTCGTTCGACCTTCAACACCTCAGCGCCCAAATCGCCCAACAACTGCCCGGCATAGGGCCCGGCAATGGATGTTGTGAGATCGAGAACCTTGACACCCGCCAACAAGTCCATCGATGCGCTCTGCTTAAGAGGCAGCGAATCAACAGGACGCTCCGGCGTACCGCTGGAATCAGCACCCGCAGCAGAATTCAACCCAAGATCGAGCGAGGAAACGGACATCCAAGAAAACCCACGATGAATCAATCAAACAACTCGAACTCGAGTGCAATGGCCGTGCCACCGGCGAATTACGCGATTCAAGACAGTTCCAAGCCAATGTAGTTCCGGCGACGAACCATCGCCAGAACAAAAGTGTCTTCACCGAATACACTATGGTCGCAAATAAACCTTGCACCAGCCCCTCCCGAAGACGCCCGACCATGAACGCCCCAAGCGCCGAATTCGATCCACAACACCGCGGCATCCTCGTCCTCGACTTCGACGGTCAGACGCGCTTCGCAAGTGGGCTCGCGACCAACCCCAGATTTGCCACGCGTATTGTTGAGGGCTGGATGTTGGCCAAACGGGCTGATCAACGCGTATTCGGTATCAACGACAAGTTTGGGCCGCTGGTTGCCGTGGCTTACCCCGCCCCGGACGCGACTGCGATTGTCGTCATGATGCGCGAACCGAATGATTCCCTGTTCGAATTTGCGGCGACGGTTGAGTTCGCGGGCGACATCCTGCGCCACCTGTTAACGAACCCCTACGAGGCGCTGACCGTGGTTGACCGTGAGGGCATCGTTCGATACATCAGCCCGGTTCATGAGCGGTTTTTTGGCTTGCCCGCCGGCGGTGGGCT
>RFPW01000246.1 GCA_009925965.1 Betaproteobacteria bacterium | reverse complement strand
CTCCTCGCAATACCGTTTGATTTCGGGTTGCTTGGCGAACAAATGATTCCAGTTTGGATTCGGCGCAAATGAATACGAGTAAAGCGCGGAGGGAATATCGCAGGCACAGTCCGGGTAGTGATTGTCGCGCCAGACACCGCCGATTTCTGTGGTTTTTTCCAGGATTAAGAATGGGATGCCCGCGGCTTTGAGCTGGATTGCGGCGCCAATTCCCGAAAATCCCGCCCCGATAATCAGGACTTCGACCGAGTGCGGCACGGGGTTCATGGTCAGATGGGCCCTTGTTGAGCAAGTGCAAACAATTGGGCATCCTACCGAAGCAAGCGTTGAATTATCGGGGACAAGATGAAAGTGGTCGGGTTAATCGCTCTGAAGGACGCTGACGCGTTCGAGCTTTATCGTAGTCAGGTCGGTCAGACGATCGCCTGTTATGGGGGGACCGTGGTCTTTCGGGGCACCCGAGATCAGGTGTTCTGGAACGAGTTGGGGTGCGCAGAGTTCAATGCGTTTGTAGAAATTGAATTTCCGACGCCCGAGGCGGCCACGCATTGGGCTAATAGTGCTGAATATGGGGCGTTGCTCGCCGTGCGGAGTGAGGCGCTTTCGGTGACCTTGTTTGGTGTGAGCTAAGTAGTCTCGAATCAGGTGCCAATCGAAGCCCCTGCCTGAATCAGAATCGCCCTGAAATCGTTGACGTTGGTTCGGGTGGGGCCGGTGATGATGCTCTGGCCAAGCGCTTGAAAAAAGCTGTGCGCGTCGTGTTGGTCCAGGCTGATGGTGGGTCGCAGTCCAGCTGCCTGGGCGCGGGTGAGGGTGTCGGGTTGCCAATAGGCGCCCGCGATTTCCTCGACCCCATCAACGCCATCGGTGTCGCCAGCCAACGCGTAGACGCCGGCCTGGGCGCCCAAGGCAATTCCAAAGGCGAGTAAGAATTCGACGTTGCGTCCACCGCGCCCATCGCTCCCAGAGGAATCCCGCAGCGTGACCGTCGTTTCTCCGCCTGAAAGTAAGACGCAAGGGGCATCAAATGGCTGTCCGCGCGAGGCGATCTGGGTTGTTATGCGGGCCAGTACCTTGCCGACATCGCGCGCTTCGCCCTCGATGGCATCGCCCAGAATGTGGGCGCCATAGCCAGCGCGGCGAGCGAGCGCGGCCGCGGCTTCCAGACTTTGCTGGGGCGCTGCAATGATTCGGGTCTGCACCCGGAACATCCGGGGGTCATCGGGTTTGATAGATTCGCTCGCATCGTCGTCGAGCCAATAGCGTGCGGCGTCGGGTAGCCGCAGGTGATAGCGCGCGATGATGGCCAACGCGTCCTCGCGAGTGCTCGGATCGGCCACCGTCGGTCCCGAGGCGATGTCAATCGGTTGATCGCCGGGGACGTCCGACATCAGAAGGTTGAGCACCCTGGCCGGGTAGCAGGCGGCGCCCAGTCGCCCGCCCTTGATTGCCGAGAGGTGCCGACGCACACAGTTCATCTCAACAATCGTTGCGCCGGACTCGAGAAGGCTGCGGTTGATCTGTTGCTTGTCCGCCAAGGTCAACCCGCGAGCGGGGAGCGGTAGCAACGCCGATCCACCGCCGGAGATCAGACCAATCACCAGATCAGCCTCATGTAATCCCTGCACCCGCTCGAGCATGCGCTGTGCAGCCGCCAAGCCCGCCGCATCGGGGACTGGATGGGCTGCCTCGACGATTTCAATGTGCGAACAGTTCACGCCGTACCCATAGCGCGTGATGACCAGGCCTTCAATTCGTTGCAATAGCTCGGGATCATTATTTTTGTAATGATCTTCCAGGGCGCGCGCCATCGCCGCAGAAGCCTTACCAGCGCCGATCACGATCAGGCGCCCCGACCCGAGTTCTGCGCGCGTTGGCAGATGGGGTGGGACGCACAGCTCTGGCTGGGCGGCGGCGATCGCTGTGTCGAACAGGCTCCGCAGTAAGGCGAGCGCTTCAGCGGATGCGTTGGGTTTTACCATCGTCTTCTTTGAGGTTGACACCCGTAGCGCCAAGTCGCTTTGCCCCCTCGAGCAAGGCCACAAGCTTGGTGGCGGCATGTTCGTAGGACAGTCCCGCAGGCCGAATGTTCGAAATGCAATTGCGCTCGGCATCGATGCGCCCGATACGGGGATGCCAGGTCAGGTAAATGCCCAGACTATCGGGTGAACTCAAGCCAGGTCGCTCACCGATCAGGATGGCGACGCATCGGGCATTCAAGATTTCGCCCACCTCATCACCAAGCGCCACGCGCGCCTGTTCGGCAATGACGATCGGGCCAATTTGCCAGCCCGCAAGACTTGCGCGGAGGGCTTCAATGACCGGTACGGCATGGCGCGAAGCGGCCAGCGCGGAAAGTCCATCGGCAATGACGATGACGAGATCGAAGCTGTGGTGTTGTGATTCTCGAAGTCGTTCGACGCTCGGCGCATCAAGGCGCCGGCCAAAGTCGGGTCTGCGCAGGTATTGCGCGCGATCGGCGGCGCGACTCTTGACCGCGATGCATTCCGAGAGGCCTTCGAATTGTGCGAGCAATTCCGCGAGATCGAGCGGCTCATAGACCGCATCGCGTGCATTGGCATGGGCCATCGAGAAACGCAGCAAAGCATCGGTCGGCTGGCTGGCGCCTACCCGCCCCAGCGCAATCCGGGCCGGTGTGAATTCACGCCAGCTGACCCACGGATCGCTCTGTACAAGGCTGGCCCGATGATCGAGGTCGGCCACGCTGCTTCGATGGTCGGGTCGATGGTCGGGTCGATCGTCAGGTCGATGGTTGAATATTTTGGCGGGCGTCACTTCAAGGTCACCGATCACCGAAGGGCACTGAATCGCCGAGCGCGAGGAGGGGGTGATCGGGTCGGGCCTGATCCAGCCGGCGACCATCGGGTCCGGTCACGCCAATGCGCTCGAGCCATGATTCAAATTCTGGGGCGCGTCGAAGCCCGAGGGCATCGCGCAGGTAGAGCGCGTCATGAAATGACGTACTTTGATAATTCAGCATGACATCATCCGCCCCCGGCACCCCCATGATGAAATTGATACCCGCCACGCCCAGCAGGGTCAAGAGCGTGTCCATGTCGTCCTGATCGGCTTCAGCGTGGTTGGTGTAACAGACATCACAGCCCATGGGCACGCCGAGCAATTTTCCGCAGAAATGGTCTTCAAGCCCTGCACGGGTGATTTGTTTCCCATCGTATAAATATTCAGGACCGATAAATCCCACCACCGTATTGGTCAGGAG
>RFPW01000245.1 GCA_009925965.1 Betaproteobacteria bacterium | reverse complement strand
GTGCCGCCGGTGGCTCGCCACTCGAAGGTCAATTCCATTACGCGCAACAAAAGGGCTATTCAGGGGTTGGGCTCTATGCGCGACACCAGCCGCTATCGGTGCGACATGGCATCGGGAATGCGGAGTTCGACGCCGAGGGCCGCGTGATCGAGGCCGATTTCGGGTCGTTCTGCGTCGTATCGCTCTATCTCCCTTCGGGATCGAGTTCCGACGAGCGGCAACAGGCGAAATTTCGCTTCATGGACATTTTGTTGCCCCATTTGGCACAGCTGCGGGCAAGTGGCCGCGAGGTGATTGTTTGTGGCGACTGGAATATTGCGCACCAGGCGATTGATCTTCGGAACTGGAAAAGTAATCAAAAGAATTCCGGGTTTCTCCCCGAAGAGCGGGCCTGGCTGACGCGGGTTTTTGACGAGATCGGCTATGTCGACGTGTTTCGCCGGATCGATCCCAGCCCCGAGCGCTATACGTGGTGGAGCAACCGCGGGCAGGCCTGGGCCAAGAATGTGGGTTGGCGCCTCGACTATCAGATCGCCACCCCAGGCATCGCAGCGTGCGCGCAGGCCGCGTCGATCCATACGGATTCGCGCTTCAGCGATCACGCCCCTCTGACCATCGACTATTCGATAAATAGTGTTTTAAATCAGTAAGTTATACTAAAACATTCCGTAATTTACGCCGATTTATTCCGTAATTTACGCGACAACATTCCGATATTTACGCGACTTGATTCCGTAATTTCCGGCATCATAAGGGCATGGATTCAATGCCCCTCTTCCCACGCTGGATCACGCCACGCGTTGTCGATGCCATGGCAGACACCCCCGTGGTTCTTCTGGCTGGCCCGCGGCAGGCGGGCAAAACAACCTTGGTGCGTCAGCTCGCAGGAAGCGAGATGCGGTACCTGACTCTGGACGATACCGTCACGCTTCTGTCTGCACGCGAGGACCCGGTGGGCATGATTAGAGGCCTCGACCGCGCGGTAATCGATGAGATTCAGCGCGCGCCGCAGCTGTTGCTGGCGATCAAGAAAAGCGTTGATGAAGACCGCCGCCCAGGCCGTTTTTTGCTAACCGGATCGGCCAATTTGATGGCTTTGCCGACCGTGGCCGATTCGTTGGCAGGGCGCATGGAAACCCTGTCTCTACTACCGCTGTCCCAATCCGAGATTGAAGGCCAATCAGCGAACTGGATCGACGGTGCATTCGCGAGTCGATTGCCAAAGCCTGGGGGGCCCGTTCGAACCAACGACTTAGTTGGTCGCGTATTGCGCGGAGGCTACCCAGAAGCAATATCGCGTTTGACCGCCAGACGGCGTGCCGCTTGGTCCAGACAGTACCTCGACGCCATTATCCAACGGGACGTTCGTGAGTTATCAGGCATTGAGAAGCTCGATCAACTACCCCGATTTCTGCGGGCGGTTGCACAAACTGCTGGGCAGCTGTGCAACTACACCCAACTCGGCAGGCAGGTGGGTTTGGACGCCAAGACCGCTTCGCGCTACCTCGGTGTCTTCGAACAGATGGTTCTCCTCAAGCGCGTCGAAGTTTGGGCGCGTAATCGTCTGAATCGAATCGTCAAAACGCCAAAGCTGCAGTTCATCGATTCTGGACTGCTCGCCTCATTGCTTGACTTGACGGCAGAGGAGGTTGAACGTAATCGAACTCGTTTCGGGAACGTTCTTGAAACATTCATCTTCGGGGAGCTTCTCAAGCACTCAACGACTTCTGAAGGTGATTACAGGCTCCTGTATTACCGCGATTCCGACAAGGTCGAGGTCGATCTCGTCATCGAGAATGCCGTGGGGCAAGTCGTAGGGGTAGAAGTCAAGGCCACTGCGACGGTCAACGAGGGCGATCTGCGGGGCCTGAAGAAGTTCGCTGGCTTAGCTGGAGATCGTTTCAAAATGGGCGTTTTGCTCTACGACGGTGATGAAACGCTGCCACTCGGCCATGGTATCTGGGCTGCGCCGCTATCGACGCTATGGGGAGAAGCTACCTAGATCCGCTCGTCACTGCGCAGATAACGCCACTGCCCGAGCGGCAGGCCGCCCAGCACCACGCTGCCGATGCGGACGCGCTTAAGTGCGGTGACCTTAAAGCCCACGAGCTCGCACATGCGTCGGATCTGACGCTTACGACCTTCGCGCAGCACAAATCGCAGTTGTTCTTCGTTTTGCCAGCTGACCTTGGCGGGCTTGAGCGCTACGCCATCGAGAACCAGCCCGAAATGCAGGCGCTTGAGCGCGTCGGGCAATGGCACACGACCATGGACCAGCGGCTCGACGCGAACCAGGTACTCCTTTTCGATTTGGCTATCTTCGCCAATCAAATGCCTGGCCATGCGGCCATCCTGAGTCAACACCAGCAAACCCGTCGAATCAATATCGAGCCGCCCCGCTGGCGCCAGGTGTCGTGAATGCCCGGGATGGAATTGGACGCCACCCCGATCGTTCGCCCAACGATTCGGGCCGGTAATCAGGACCGAGGCAGGCTGGTAACCATCCTCGGCCTGGGCGCTGACGTATCCGATGGGTTTGTTCAATAAGATCGTGACCCGCTGCGCCTGCTGTTTGCGTGCGGCGGGATCGATTTCAACCCGCTGGTGCGGCAGCACCCGTTGACCCAACACGGCAGGTCGGCCATCGACCAGGACCCAGCCGGCTTCAATCCAGGTATCGGCTTCGCGCCGGGATGCCAGTCCTTGATCGGCGAGGCGCTTGGAGAGACGAATTCCCTCCGGTGCAACTCTATCGACCATAGTCCGGAAGTGCCCCCATTGAGAGGCCTCGTGTGTGTGCATAGAGCGGCAGCGTCTGGGGGAGCAAGGCCTCAATTTCGCGAATTCGGGTGTCGTGCGACGGGTGGGTGGAGAGCCATTGCGGGGGCTGACCCTTTCCGATCGCAGCCATTTTTTCCCACAGAACTGCCGCGCCACGCGGGTCATAACCGGCCCGTGCGGCAATCTCCATTCCGATCCGGTCGGCCTCGGTTTCGTCCTCCCGCGAGAACTTGAGCAAGGCCAGTTGAGAGCCGCCTGATACCAATTGCCCCCCCAGATCCCCATACCCCATGACATGTGAGAGCACCGATGCGCCAAGGGTGAGCGCCTGTGCAACTCGCGCTTTACCCACCCGCTCACGGCCATGCTCTTGCAACGCATGCGCAATTTCATGCCCCATGACCATCGCGACTTCATCATCGGTCAGTTTTAATTTCTGAATAATCCCACTATAAAAAGCGATCTTTCCGCCCGGCATGCAAAAGGCG
>RFPW01000244.1 GCA_009925965.1 Betaproteobacteria bacterium | reverse complement strand
TTCGTTGGCGAGCACCACACCGTTGATCTGTTCGGGCAGGTGGTCGAGCCACCGCACCCGATTCGCCAACTCGGCCGGGATCCGGGCCAAGGTGGCGCGTTGCCGCTCGCGCATGGCGCTCGATAGTTCGATGATTTCATATGTGTCAGGAGTGCGCCCCGCTTGCGCACACGCCACCAACAGGTCGGCAGCGAGTTGCCCGGTTCCGGCCCCGAACTCGAGTACCTTGGCGGGACCGCACTCGAACCATTGGGTCAGCTGGGCCGAGAGTGCACCCGCGAAGAGCGGTGTCAACGCCGGCGCTGTGATGAAGTCACCCCCGCGCGAGGGTGGCCCAATGGGGCCTATTGGACCCACTGGACCCATCGGGCTGGGCGATTCGCCCGTCCGTTGGTCATCCCGCCTCTCGTAATAACCCACACCTGGTGCATACAGCGCGAGCGCCATGAAGTGATCAAAGCGCAGCCAGCCCCCGGCTTGATCGATCGCATGAGTAATCCGTGTCTGGCAATTGGGCATGGAAGCGATTGTAGAGTGGGGCCTGGGCTAAACTCAGTCGCAATCGCTGTAACCCTACACTTTGCAATCCCTCAATTCCCCGCCCGTGAGTTCGCTCGTGCTTAACGTTGGCACCGATGCCCGTTTGAATCCCCCCGTGCCCGATTCCGCTGCGAATGGCTCCGCGGAATCGATGCGTCCGGTCGCGTTGGTGACCGGTGCAGCACGTCGGCTTGGACGAGAAATTGCACTCGGACTCGCGCGCAGCGGCTGGGACGTCGCAGTTCATTACCGTCGCTCGGCGCATGAAGCCCACGAGACTGTTGCGGAACTGCAGGCGCTGGGTGCTCAGGCCGTTTGCTTTGAAGCCGATCTGGCACTTGAGAGTGCGTGCGATCGATTGCTCGACGCGGTCATTGCAGAACTCGGCATACCGCTATGCCTGGTTAATAACGCTTCTTTGTTTGAGCATGACACCCCGGCAACGTGTTCGGCCGCACGACTCGATCAACACATCGCGCCCAATCTGATGGCGCCTCTGAGACTGTCTGCTCGTCTCTATCAAGCGATGTCCGAGGACGCGAGGGGCGTTGTCGTGCATCTGCTGGATCAGAAGCTGGCGGCGCTGAATCCAGACTTTTTTTCTTACACGCTGACCAAGGCGGCCTTGGCGGCGGCATTACCCATGCAAGCAATGGCCTTTGCGCCGCGGCTCAGGGTGGTGGGGGTGTCGCCTGGCCTTACGTTGCCGAGCCACTTGCAAACGCCGGAGCAGTTTTCTTTTACCCACCGTGACACCGCGCTGCTGGACCAATCGAGCCGCCCAGAAGATATCGTTGCGGCCATCCTGGCCTTAGTCGCCAATCCGGCCATTACGGGACAAAATCTCGTGGTCGATGGCGGTCAGCACTTATTGCGGGTGGGGCGAGACGTGAGTTTCCTGCTATGAATTTGGACCATTGCACCCGCCTCGCCTTGCGCGGACTTGCGATCGATGTGTCGATCGGCGTTTTTGAACACGAAAAACAGGCGGTCCAGCCCGTTCGGGTCAATATTGATGTCTGGGTCCCTTCCGAATTTTGTACACCGACTCAGGACCGGCTCGACGAAGTCATCGATTACGGCCGTTTGCGTCAGATCGCGATTCAGACGCTGACCGAGTCGCACATTCACTTACTCGAAAGTGCCTGTGATCGGATGGCATCCGACATTCTCGCCGCTCTGCCCGTGCGCTGTGTCCGGGTGGCGATCGACAAGCCACAGGCCTTTTCGGATGTCGATGCCGTCACGGTCGAAATCACGCGCTGGAGCGCCCCGTCATGAGTTCACCTTCATGAGTGCCCCTGCATGAGCGCAATCATGAGCGCCACCGTCGAGCGCGAGCGCAACAAGCTCTCCAAGCGGCTGCACCGTCTGGTGGGTCAGGCGATCGGGGACTTCAAGATGATCGGCCCGGGTGATCGGGTCATGGTGTGTATGTCAGGCGGCAAAGACAGTTACGCGATGCTCGATCTGCTGCTTAGCTTGCGCGAGCGCGCGCCGATCGAGTTTGAGCTGATCGCGGTGAATCTGGACCAGAAGCAGCCAGGATTTCCGGCCGAGATCTTGCCGGCTTATCTGCGCGAGCGCGGCATCCCATTTCATATTGAGAATCAGGATACTTACAGCATCGTCAAGCGCAATATCCCTGAGGGCAAGACCATGTGCTCGCTCTGTTCGCGGCTGCGACGGGGCATTCTGTACCGGGTGGCCGAGACGCTGGGTGCGACCCGGATCGCACTTGGGCACCACCGCGATGACATCCTCGCGACATTTTTTTTGAACCTGTTTCACGGCGGTCGTCTCAAATCAATGCCGCCCAAGCTGGTCAGTGATGACGGCCGTCACGTCGTGATTCGGCCGCTGGCTTATGTTGAAGAGGCCGATCTCGTGACGTATGCCGAGTGGAAAGCCTTCCCGATCATTCCCTGCACCTTATGTGGTTCGCAAGAGAACCTGCAACGCCAGGAAATTGGCCGGATGCTGCGCGAATGGCAACGCCAGCATCCCGGTAGGGTCGAGACCATGTTCTCGGCCCTCGGACGGGTGGCACCCACCCACCTGCTGGATCGGAGCTTGTTTGATTTCGAGGGTCTGGTGCCCAACGGGGTGCCGGATCCCGAAGGCGATCGAGCGTTTGATCCCGACGAGTTGCCGGCCCCTTCCGTGGTCTGGATGTCATGAGCAGCCAACGTCCCAGCCCGGTATCAGCTCGTTCGGGTGGCGGGTCGGGTGGTGGATCATCGGCGAATAGCGGATCGATGATGGCCACCTTGGCGTCGTTGCTAACAGCGGGTCGTCGGGCGGCCCGGTTGCGCAAGATTCTGGCCGTGTCCTGGCGCTATGGGTTGGATGAACTCCTGGTCGAGGGCGCAACCAGCACGGTGGGATCGCAGTGGATCCTGACCGCAATGCAGCGTCTGAGCGCTGGGCGCAGGCAGGCCCGTCTGGCCACCATCCCGCGGGGTGCGCGGCTCCGCATGGCCCTCGAAGCGCTGGGTCCGATCTTTGTGAAATTTGGCCAAGTGCTCTCGACCCGTCGGGACTTATTGCCGGCCGATGTCGCGGACGAGTTGGCCTTGTTACAGGATCAGGTGCCGCCTTTTGCGTCGGAACTGGCCATCGCCCAGATCGAGTCCGCACTCGGGCGCTCGATGGCGACGCTTTTTCAGGTGTTCGAGACCGAGCCCGTCGCCAGCGCCTCGATCGCCCAGGTGCATTTTGCGCGGCTT
>RFPW01000243.1 GCA_009925965.1 Betaproteobacteria bacterium | reverse complement strand
TCGGTCGTGATTCCAGGGTGCTGGATTTGGGCTGTGGTGACGGCGCCTTGCTCGATTGGTTGGCGCGTGAGCGTCACTGCAGCGGTTACGGGGTGGAGATTGACGATGCGCAGGTGCTGGCTTGCACCTCTCGAGGCGTTGACGTGATCCAGCAAAACATCGAGCAGGGCCTAGATATGTTTGGGGCCAACCAGTTTCAGTTTGTGGTGCTTTCAATGGCGATCATGGCGACGCAGCACACCGAACGCGTCGTTCGCGAGATGGGCCGAATTGGCCAGGAGGCGATTATTTCGTTCCCGAATTTTGGTCATTGGCGGCACCTTTGGTCGCTCGCCCTTGGCCGGATGCCGATGTCGCGGGCCCTGCCCTTTGAGTGGTACAACACCCCCAATCTCCACCTGGCGACCATTCTGGATTTTGAAAATTTTCTACGCGCGCTTGGAATGACGATAGTGGATGCCGCATTTCTGGACGAGCGCGGCCGGCGTGTGTCGATCCTTCCAGCCAAACGGGCATCGACCGCGATTTATCGGTTTCGCCCAGGCCCCACCCTTCCGGACATCGGGGCCTGAACCACCATGGACTCAGTCGATTTGAGCACCGTCGATTTGATACCGGTTAATCAGCGCCTTGCGCTGGGTTTGGGTTTGGGCGGTTTGCTGCCGTTTGTGGGGCTGGCAGTCCTGGCTTGGGGCGGTTCGACCGTCGGGTCAACGGTCGGGTCAACGGTCGGGTCAACCCTTGGTTCAAGCGTCTCGCCAGCCTGGGCCCTTCGCGGTCTGATTCTCTACGGGGCGAGCATCCTGGCGTTTCTGGGGGGCTTGCACTGGGGGTTTGCCTTGTCGGGGCGATTGTCAGATCGAGCCGCTCGGATTGCGCTCGTTTGGAGCGTCGTGCCCTCGCTGATCGCGTGGTCCGCGGCCTGGATGCCTGAGCAGGCGGCGCTAATGGGTCTCGCGGGTGGTTTGGTGCTCGCCTGGGCGTTCGACCAACGTGCCTGGCCCCAATACGGTATCGGGCCCTGGTTTTTGAGGCTACGCGGCCTGTTGACCTTCGTGGCGACCGGTTCATTGCTGGCAGGCGCCTGGATCGCCGGCCGGGCCACGCCTTAGCGCATGCAGGAGTAGTACAAATGGCGCTTGAGACCCCAATCGATTCTCAATCCGATAACCAACCGGCATCCGAATCCCGGGCGCCACGCAGGCTGCGATTTGTCACAGCGGCGGCGTTGTTTGATGGCCACGATGCATCGATCAACATCATGCGACGGATCCTCCAGTCGATGGGCGTCGAGGTGGTGCATCTGGGCCACAACCGTTCGGTGGACGAGATCGTCACCGCCGCGATCCAGGAAGATGTGCACGGGATCGCGGTGAGCTCCTATCAGGGGGGCCATGTCGAATTCTTCCGTTACATGGCGGACCTCCTGCGTGCTCGTGGTGCGGCGCATATCCGCGTGTTTGGTGGCGGAGGCGGGGTCATTATCCCGGCTGAAATCGAGGCCCTCCAGGCCTACGGGGTCACGCGCATTTACAGCCCGGAGGATGGCCAGCGCATGGGCTTGCAGGGCATGGTGGCGGACATGGTGCGCGAGGCCGATCAGGACCTCACCGCACGCGCGCCGCTGAGCCTTGATGCCCTGCGGGGAGATTGGTCAGCGCTGGCGCGTTTGATCTCGGCGATCGAAGCGGACCGTTTGGATAACGACTGGCGCAACACCTTGCTGGCGGCCGCGCAATCGACACCGACGCCTGTTTTGGGGGTCACGGGCACCGGCGGCGCGGGTAAAAGCTCCTTGACGGATGAATTGATTCGCCGCGTTCGCCTGGATCAGGGCGACCGTCTGCGGATTGCCGTCATTTCGATCGATCCGAGCCGGCGCAAGAGCGGCGGTGCGTTGCTGGGCGATCGGATTCGGATGAATGCGATCCATCCGTGGTCGACGAATCTGGACGCCAACGCAGACGCAAATGCGGGTTCGGGTTCGGGTTCGGGTATGGGTATGTGTATGGGTATGGGTTCGGGTGTTGTCGGGGGTATGGCCGAGGGCCAAGGGACGGGTCAACGCGTTTACCTGCGTTCGATGGCTACGCGCGAGGCCAGTGGTGAACTTTCGCGCGCGCTACCCGACACCATTGCTGCGTGTCGAGCCTGTGGATTTGATCTGATCATCGTCGAGACCTCGGGCATCGGGCAGGGCGATGCCGCGATCGTGCCCCATGTCAACCTGAGCCTCTATGTCATGACCCCCGAGTTCGGGGCTGCCAGTCAGCTCGAAAAGATCGACATGCTGGACTTCGCCGATTTTGTGGCGATCAACAAGTTTGACCGCAAAGGCGCGCTGGACGCGCTGCGCGACGTTTCCAAACAGGTCCAGCGCAACCGCGAGGCGTGGGACCAGAGCCCCGAGTCGATGCCGGTATTTGGCACACAGGCTTCTCGATTCGCCGACGACGGGGTCACTGCGCTCTACCAGGCCTTGTTGCCGCGCCTGATTGAGTCCGGCTTACCGGGGGCGCAAGGGCGCTTGCCCGTCGTCCGCGTGCGCCACAGCCAATCGGTCTCGGCCATTGTGCCGAGCGCGCGCAGTCGTTATCTGGCCGACATTGCCGAGGCTGTGCGCGCCTACAAGGCCCAAGCACTCTCAGAGGCTGGTCTCGCGCGCGAGTGTCAGCAACTCGCCGCCGCCCAGCGCATGGTGCGCGACTCGCAAGCGCAGGATGGCCCAGCCGAGGAGCTTACGAGCTTGCTGGGCCGCCTGGCGGGGCTCGAAGCGGTTTCGCGTGGCCCGCCTGTCTGCCCGATCGCAGGCGCTCCTACAAGGTTGGGACCGATTGTTGGCCGATTACGCTGGGGACGAACAGGTGGTCAAGATCCGCGACCATGAGATTCGGACGCCCCTCACGACCCGTAGCCTCTCGGGAACCCGGGTGCGCAAGGTTGCGCTGCCCGAGTTGGCCGATGCGGGCGATCGACTGCGCTGGTTACTGCTCGAGAACGTGCCCGGTCGTTTCCCGTACACCGCGGGCGTGTTTCCGTTTAAGCGCGAGGGTGAAGACCCCACCCGCATGTTCGCGGGCGAGGGCGACCCGTTTCGGACCAACCGGCGCTTTCGCAGGCTCTCCGAAGGCATGCCCGCAAAGCGTCTTTCGACGGCATTTGACAGCGTTACGCTGTATGGCCAGGACCCTGACGAGCGGCCTGATATCTATGGCAAGGTCGGAAATTCGGGCGTGTCGATTGCCACCCTCGACGACATGCGCGCGCTCT
>RFPW01000242.1 GCA_009925965.1 Betaproteobacteria bacterium | reverse complement strand
GCCTATTTCTCAGCCACCAAGTTGCAATGGATTCTGGATTCAGTCCCGGGGGCACGCGACGCCGCCAACCGAGGGGAGCTCGCGTTCGGGACAGTCGACAGCTGGCTGTTGTGGAATCTGACCGGCGGGCGCGTGCACGCCACCGACGTGAGCAATGCGGCGCGCACGATGTTGTTCGACATTCATCGTAATCGCTGGGATGAGTCCCTGCTCGAGCTGTTCAAGATCCCCGCGGCGCCGCTTCCTACGGTTCATCCTTCGGCCTCGCACTTTGGTGATACCGATCCGGAAATCCTTGGCGTCTCCGTTCCAATTGGCGGCATCGCGGGCGACCAGCAAAGTGCGCTGTTCGGCCAAGCCTGTTTTCGGTCTGGGTTGGCCAAGAATACGTACGGCACCGGGTGCTTCATGCTGATGCACACCGGCGACCAGAGTCTGGTCTCCACCAACGGCTTGATTACCACCAGCGCGGCACAGCCCAACAAGACGCCGACCTTCGCGCTCGAGGGAAGTGTGTTTGTCGGCGGCGCCGTCGTTCAATGGCTGAGGGATGGCTTGGGGGTCATCGAGCGCAGCGCCGACGTGCAGGCATTGGCCGAAAGCGTTCCGGATAATGGGGGAGTCATCGTTATTCCAGCTTTTACCGGTCTGGGTGCGCCTTACTGGCGCGCAGATGCCCGAGGTGCCATTCTCGGACTGACGCGGGGGGTGACTGCAGCGCATATCGCGCGGGCTGCACTCGAGAGCATCGCCTTTCAAAGCGCCGCCTTGTTGCAGGCCATGAGCCGGGACGCCGTGGCGGCGGGTGGGCAAGCGGTGCAGGAGCTCCGGGTCGACGGCGGCGCCTGTGTCAACGACCTGCTGATGCAGTTTCAGACGGATCTATTAGGGATACCCGTCGTCAGACCCCAGGTTATCGAGACCACAGCCCTCGGCGCCGCCTGGCTTGCCGCGATTGGACTGGGCATTACCGGTGGGACGGATGCGCTTGAATCGCAATGGCAGATTGAGCGCCGATTCGAACCCGCTCTCTCGCACGATGAGGCATCCACCCGGATGGCCCAATGGGAGCGCGCCGTCGGCCAATTGGTCTGAGGGTTAAGCTCGCCGCGATCGCGGTATGCTGACAAAAAAGGAGAACCAGACATGGAACTGAGCGACCCCCACGGAGCTTCGGGCCTGACCCAAAGCCAACTCGACGCTTACTGGATGCCGTACACGGGAAACCGCCAATTCAAGGCAGACCCCCGGATCCTGGTTGAAGCCCAAGGCTGTCACTACCGCGACGCGCACGGTCGGCAAATTTTTGACGGGCTTTCGGGGCTCTGGACCTGCGGTCTTGGCCATGGACGGAGCGAAATCGCCGCGGCGGTCAGCCAGCAACTCAGCACGCTCGACTTTTCACCACCATTCCAGTTTGGTCACCGCCTCGCTTTCCGACTCGCTGAACAAATTGCGGCGCGAATGCCCGCCGGGCTCAACCGCGTCTTCTTCGTTGGCTCGGGATCAGAGGCGGCAGATACATCGCTCAAAATGGCACGAGCCTATTGGCGAATCAAAGGTCAGGCCAGCAAGACTCGCTTCATTGGTCGTGCCAAGGGTTACCACGGCGTGACATTTGCCGGCATCAGCGTCGGCGGGATGGTTGGCAATCGTAAAATGTACGGCGATGGCATCGACGCCGATCATTTGCCCCATACGATGTTGCCCGAAACCGCATTCAGCCGCGGGATGCCAGCCACCGGGGCTCAGCTCGCAGACCACCTTCTCGAACTGATTGCCCTGCATGACGCGTCCAATATCGCCGCGGTGATCGTCGAGCCATTTTGCGGATCGGCAGGCGTGATTGTTCCGCCGGTGGGTTATCTGCAGCGGCTGCGCGAAATCTGTGATCAGCATCAGATCCTGTTGATTTTTGATGAAGTCATTACGGGATTTGGACGATCAGGTGCATGGACCGGAGCTGAAGCATTCGGCGTCACACCGGACCTCCTCAACTTCGCAAAGCAGGTGACCAATGGGGCGATTCCGATGGGTGGTGTCGTGGCGCGATGCCTTCTATCAAACCTTCATGAACGCTGGTGGCCCTCATTACGCGGTCGAATTTCCCCATGGGCATACCTACTCGGCGCACCCGGTTGCTTGCGCGGCGGGGTTGGCCGCAATGGAACTGCTCGAACGCGAGCATGCGATGGAGCGGGTGACCGAACTAGCCCCGCTGTTGGAAACCGCGGTGCACGCACTGCGCGGCGCGCCGCACGTCACCGACATCCGAAACTACGGCCTCGCAGCCGGACTAACACTGGCGCCCTACCCCGGCGAGATCGCCCGTAGACCCTTTGAAGTCGCCATGGCCTGCTGGCGCAAGGGCTTCTATGTCCGATTCGGCGTTGACACCTTGCAGCTTGCGCCACCCTTCATCTCCACGCCGGCTCAAATCGATTCGCTGGTGAACGCACTTGGGGAAGCCCTCCACGAGCAGGCACACTGATCGTCATCCTCACCTCGACACCGACACTGACACTCACTCTTATTCCATCCGATTTTTAAAACGATGAGTGCACTCTTCTCCTCGGCCCCTCTCGGCCAACTGACCCTCGAAAATAGAATCGTGATTGCCCCGATGTGTCAGTACAGCGCGGTTAATGGCGAAGCCACCGATTGGCATCTCATGCACCTGGGCGCGATGACCGCATCGGGCGCGGGCATGCTCATCCTTGAAGCCACTGCGGTTGAACCGGACGGTCGGATTTCTCCGGGCGATCTTGGGCTCTGGGACGATGCGACCGAAGCGGCATTGCATCGCGTGCTGGTCGCGCTTCGCACCCACTCAGCAATGCCGATTGGGATTCAGCTCGGACACGCTGGTCGCAAAGCTTCGAGCAACGCCCCCTGGGATGGTGGCCAGCAGATCGCGCTTGACCATGGCGGTTGGCTTGCGAGCGCTCCGTCTGCGATCCCCCATGCGTCTCATGAGCTTGCCCCCCAGTCCCTCGACCTGAAGGGCCTGGAGAGAATCCGGCACGCGTTTGCGGACACTGCCAGACGCGCTGAGCGCTTGGGTCTACAGGCGATCGAATTGCACGCCGCGCACGGCTACCTCCTGCATCAATTTTTGTCTCCAATCGCCAATCAACGCACAGATGCATACGGTGGGTCGCTTGAAAATCGGCTGCGGTTCGTGCTGGAAGTCTTCGAGGAAACCCGTGCCGCGGTGTCCGACAAGATTCCGGTGGGCGTTCGCTTCTCAGGCACCGACTGGGTCGAAGACGGGTGGGACATCGAACAAAGCATCGCG
>RFPW01000241.1 GCA_009925965.1 Betaproteobacteria bacterium | reverse complement strand
GGTCCTTGATAAAGGCGACGTCTTTCATCTTGCCCTGCTCGGGACGCTTGACATAGGAGATCTGATTTTCATCAAACCAGGCGACCGCAGTCGCCAGGTTAGGGACTGAAAAACACAAATGTCCAAACCCTTGCGGTTGGGCATTTCCATCGTGGTACTTGAATGCCGGATCGGACTCTGTGCCCCAGTTATGGGTGAGTTCCAAAATGCCCCGCTGGGCAAATGTCCAGGCAGTTCGCTCGCCGATGTCCTCAGGAACCGAATCAGCCTCGAGCGGCCGATGCAAGAAATAGAGCGTGAACTTCATCTCGGGAAAATCGAGTTTGCGCAACACCCGCATCCCCATGATTCGAGTATAAAAATCAAGCGACACAGCCGGATCCTTAATCCGAACCATCGAATGGTTGAACACAAACCCGCGTGAGGCTTCGGCGGGGTGGGCACACACGCCAGGATAATGTTCCGTATCAAAGCTCATTGCAGAAAACGCTCCAGAAAGATTGATGAACGCGATTGGTTATCGCACAGCGTTAACGAGTGACGGCCATCAACAAAGGCTCCGCCGGATCCCCCAAACGTACCCGCGGCACGGGCTTTGACTCGAGTTCAGATAATCGGCGCCGGAGGTAGCGCATACAGGTCACGCGCAAAAACGAGGCGAAATTCGGCACTTCGCCTCGATACGCCAAAATTTCATCATGAAACTGCGAAATCAAGGCGTTGGTTGTGCACTTCTCGCCTTCGGCCATTTCGGCCAGGATGTCCCACACCATATTTTCCAGACGCAAACTGGTCAGTACCCCGCGAATCCGCATGGTGCGGGTTCTTTGCTCGTACTGGATGGGGTCGGCCGTTACAAAGAATTCACACATAGCGCTCCCCCGTCGTGTTCAGACATCCTGGCTGATGAGTCGCCAGGCCTCAAATAGCCCGCGCCGTCATTTGCTTGGCGATGTAATCCGCCTGCCGAATCGCCAATGTCACGATCGTCAGGGTTGGATTTTCAGCGCCGCCCGTGGTGAACTGGCTGCCGTCACTGATGAAGAGATTGTCAATATCGTGGGTTTGGCCCCATTTGTTGACAACGCCCTCAGAGGCCTTAGCACTCATCCGACAGGTCCCCATGTTGTGGGTTGACGGGTAGGGCGGGGTCCGGAAGGTTTTGATTGCGCCCGCGGCTTTGTAGACCTCCTCGCCCTGCTTGAATGCGTGGTTGCGCATCGCGATGTCGTTTGGATGATCATCAAAATGCACGTTAGGCGCCGGATTACCCCACTGGTCTTTCACCGAAGTATTGAGCGTGACCCGGTTGGTTTCACGCGGCATGTCTTCGCCCACAAGCCACATCCCTGCG
The DNA here is from genome assembly GCA_009925965.1 of Betaproteobacteria bacterium. Taxonomy (GTDB): domain Bacteria; phylum Pseudomonadota; class Gammaproteobacteria; order Burkholderiales; family Burkholderiaceae_E; genus RFPW01. The sequence continues at coordinate 1,946 of RFPW01000241.1, read as the reverse complement.
GTCTGGACGTAATGCTCCATCCACCAGGCAAAATCGGCACCCCAGCCACCTGGATTCAAGAAAGCCGCCATGAAAGGAATACCCAAAGCCAGGGTCTCCATTTCGTAGCCGCCGGCGAATCCGCGCTTCGGGTTATGGGCGGCTTCGTCCTGAATGATCCCGGCCATGGTCGTACCGCGATACATGTGGACCGGATTCTTAAAGGCAGCGTAAACCGAACCGGTCATGTGGCGCATGTAGTTGCGCCCAACCTGCCCCGATGAATTGGCCAGCCCATCCTTGAACATGTCGGATGCCGACATCAGGAGCAGGCGCGGCGTTTCGATCGAATTGCCGGCCACACAAACCAGGCGCGCGCTTTGGCGTTGCTCTTTACCGGCGCCGTCCATATAGGTCACGGCCGTGACTTTCCCGGAGTTGTCGTGATCGATACGGGTGACATGGGCCTGGGTCCGAAGATCGAGATTGCCAGTCGCTTCAGCCTTGGGGATTTCGGTATACAGGGTTGACCATTTGGCACCGCTCTTACAGCCCTGAAAACAGAAGCCCAGTTGCATACAGCGGCCGCGACCATCGCGGGGTTGGCTGTTAATCGCCATCCGGCCCGTATTCACTTCTTTGTAGCCAAGCTTTTTGGCACCGGCATGCAGCACCTTGAAGTTGTTATTGCCCGGCAGCCCTGGAATCCCGTTGGTGCGGGTCACTCCCATTTTGTTTTCGGCCTTGGCGTAATAGGGCTCGAGTTCCTGCAGGGTTACCGGCCAATCGAGAAGATTCGTGCCATCGATCTGACCGTACGTGGTCCTGGCGCGGAATTCGTGTTCTTGGAAGCGCAGCGACGCTCCCGCCCAGTGGGTGGTTGAGCCACCAACCGTTTTACAAATCCAGGCTGGCAGGCCCGCAAAATCTTTGGCAACCCGCCATGAGCCCGAGGTCGTGCGGGCATCGAGCCAGGCGAGTTGGCTAAAAGACTTCCATTCGTCATTAATAAAGCTGGCGGTCGACTGACGGGCGCCCGCTTCGAGAAGGACGACTTTGATGCCTTTTTGGCATAACTCGTTTGCAAGCGTTCCACCGCCTGCACCGGATCCGATTACGACGACAACGCTTTCGTCGGTGTATTCAAACTTTGCCACTTGTGTCTCCTGATGATTGTTTTGAGCGCCACTCAACCCATGTAGGGTGGTGGGCTGGCTTCAGCGGGGGGATTGGGCAGCCATTTAAGGTCCTGAAAACCGCGGGTGATGTAACCGCCCTTCTCCCAGGCCGAACCCGGATAACCAAAAACGGCAAACGCCATGTCGTTGTCGTAGAGCGCGGTAATGCATTGGCCGCGCACCATTCCGAAAAAGGGCGTTCCCTCGAGGCTTTTGACAACTTCCAGTTTTTTAGCGCCGCCGGCTTTTGCAAAGCTTCCGCCCGCCTTCTGATCGAGCTGAGCGATCCCTTCGCGAAGCGATTTGGCCGCGGCGGCGTCCCCCGCGGCCTTGCCATCAAGGGCTTTCGATAGGAGCGCATAAACTGCGTCGGGTAGCTTTGCGTGGGGATAAAGTACTCGGCCCATCGCCATAATGGCCTCGCCCTCGGCCGTGGTCAGGGTCTTCAATTCAAGCGCCCAAACATTGGACGGCGCCAAGCCGGCCACAACCGAACCGGTTGCGAGGGTTCCCATCAAAATCCCGGAGCCCTTGAGAAATTCCCGCCGAGCCAGCGGGAGGTCGACTTTGCGAACAATGCCGCTGTCCTCATCGCAGCCTTCGAGCGCGGGCGCATCGTCAGCCCCGCGGTGAATCGTAATCACCTTCATGCCTGTCTCCTGAGTTAACGATCATTCTTAATCGCTTGAAGTATGGCCCGATGCCTGGGATCGGTAGGTGATAACGCGCTACTTACAAGGGAAAACACCAATCTGCCTTGAGGCCGCAAAAACACCGCTCGAAGACGCA
>RFPW01000025.1 GCA_009925965.1 Betaproteobacteria bacterium | reverse complement strand
GAACGCGAGTTTGAGCAGACGGCTGCCTTGCGCAAGCAGGTCGAGCGGCGTCTGGGCCGGGTGACCGCCAAGGACAACATTCGCTTCGATGGGATGAGCCGTGTCTCGCATGTGACCGATGCGACCGATTGGCGCGTTGAGTACCCGTTTGTGGTCTTGACTCCGGAGTCGGAGCACGAAGTGGCAGCGATGGTGACGGGTTGTATCGAGCTCGGCCTGACCATCATTGCGCGGGGCGGTGGTACGGGCTACACCGGCGGCGCGATTCCACTGTCACCGCGATCCGCGGTGATCAATACCGAAAAACTGGAGTCGCTTGGTCCCGTCGAGGCGATGCAACTGCCCGGCATCGAAGCCCCGGTACAGACGATTTTTTCGGCTGCGGGTGTGGTCACCAAGCGGGTCGCTGATGCGGCCGACGCCGCCGGCCTCGTCTTCGCGGTTGACCCTACCTCGGCTGAAGCCTCCTGCATCGGCGGCAATGTCGCGATGAATGCGGGTGGCAAAAAGGCGGTGCTCTGGGGAACCGCGCTGGACAACCTCTACTGGTGGCGGATGGTTGACCCCGGTGGCCGCTGGCTCGAGGTGACTCGCCTTGACCATAACCTGGGCAAGATCCATGAGGCGCCGATGGCGACCTTCGAGCTCAATTGGTTCGAAGCCGATTCATTGGCTGAGGACGGGCGCATGCGGGGGCCTTCCGTGCGGACGGAAACGCTCCGGATCGAAGGCCAGCGGTTTCGCAAGACCGGCTTGGGCAAGGATGTCACCGATAAATTTTTGGCGGGTCTGCCAGGGGTCCAAAAAGAGGGCACCGATGGTCTGATTACCTCAGCGCGCTGGGTCCTGCACCGGATGCCATCGCATGTGAGGACGGTCTGCCTCGAGTTTTTTGGACAGCCCCGCGACGCGGTGCCGTCTATTGTTGAAATCAAGAACTATCTCCTGGGGCTGGCCGCCAAACCCGATGCGGCCACTCGACCGGCTGTGTTGCTCGCGGGACTTGAACATCTCGATGAGCGCTATTTGCGGGCCGTCGGTTACGCCACCAAAAGTAAACGGGGCGGCCTGCCCAAGATGGTGTTGATTGGCGATATCGTTGGTGATGACGGAGACGCGGTTGCGCACGCGACCAGTGAAGTGATCCGGCTCGCCAATGGCCGTTCAGGCGAGGGTTTTGTTGCGGTCAGCCCCGAGGCCCGCAAGACCTTTTGGCTCGACCGGGCCCGCACGGCAGCCATCGCGCGTCACACCAATGCCTTCAAGATTAATGAAGACGTGGTGATTCCGCTCGAACGCATGGGTGAGTACACCGACGGGATTGAGCGGATCAATATCGAACTCTCGATCAGTAACAAGCTCCGCCTGGTCGCCGCTCTGGAAGTGATGCTGGATGGGGTGGCGCGTGGTGAGCCGGCGCTGGGCAAAGCCGGTGACAGCGAACTTGATCGCACCCCGGCGGTCGATCTGCTGCAAGAACGCTTGCCACTCGCCCGCGAACTCCTTACGCGAATTCGGACGCGCTGGGATTTCTTGCTCCAACAAATTGATCAACCGATTGAAGCGGTACTCGAGGGCTTACGCGCGATCGGCATCGAACCCGCTATTGGGATTGAAGCCAGCCAGCGTGACCCTGATGCGACGCTATTTCGGATCTTGCAGGACCGATCGATCCGGGTCTCTTGGAAACTCGAATTGCGCGATCGGTTGGCGGAGATTTTTTCGGGCGCTGCCTTCGCCCCGGTCCGCCAAGCGTTCGAGGACACCCATCAGAAAGTGTTGCGTTCGCGGGTATTTATTGCGCTACACATGCATGCCGGCGACGGTAACGTGCATACCAATCTCCCGGTCAACAGCGATGATTACGGCATGCTTCAGCAGGCCAATGCCGCGGTCGTGCGAATCATGGCCCTGGCGAGATCGCTGGATGGCGTCATTTCGGGCGAGCATGGCATCGGGATCACCAAGCTCGAGTTTTTAACGGATGCCGAGCTTGCCCCATTTGCTGATTACAAAAAACGCATTGACCCGAACGGGCATTTCAACGCCGGCAAGCTCCTTCGCAATGGGGTCGTTGCCAGCGATCTGCGCAACGCCTACACGCCTTCATTTGGTCTGATGGGGGCCGAAAGCCTGATCCTGCAGCAGTCCGACATTGGCTCAATTGCGGCGTCCATCAAGGACTGTCTGCGCTGCGGCAAGTGCAAACCCGTGTGTGCGACCCATGTTCCGCGCGCGAACTTGTTCTATTCGCCGCGCAACAAGATTTTGGCGACCAGTCTGCTGGTCGAGGCTTTTCTCTACGAGGAGCAGACCCGACGCGGTGTTTCGATTAAACACTGGGAAGAGTTTGGCGATGTTGCCGATCACTGCACGGTGTGTCACAAGTGCTTGAACCCGTGCCCGGTCGATATTGATTTTGGTGAAGTGTCGATGAACATGCGCAATCTCCTGCGCAAGATGGGTCAGCGACGCTTCAATCCGGGTACCTCAGCCGCCATGCTGTTGCTCAATGCCAAAGATCCCAACACCATCAATATCACCCGCAAGGTTATGATCGATTGGGGTTACAAGGCGCAGCGGGTCGCGAGCGACCTGTTTGGGGTGGCTGCAAAGCGACAGACCAGCAAGCCGCCGGCAACCCATGGCAAGCCCCCCATGCGGGAGCAGATTGTTCATTTTATTAACAAGAAAATGCCTGGGGGCCTTCCCAAGCAGACGGCCCGCAAGCTCCTCGACATTGAGGACGCGCGTTACGTCCCGATTTTGCGAGACCCGAAACGCACGCGCAGTGACGCCGAAGCGGTTTTCTATTTTCCGGGCTGTGGTTCGGAGCGGCTCTTTTCGCAGGTGGGCCTTGCGACTCAGGCCATGCTCTGGCACGTGGGTGTGCAGACGGTGTTGCCGCCCGGGTATCTCTGTTGTGGCTATCCGCAGCGCGGCACCGGCGACTTCGATGCCGCCGAGAAGATCATCACCGATAACCGCGTGCTGTTTCACCGGGTCGCCAACACGCTGAACTATCTTGACATCAAGACCGTCGTCGTCAGCTGTGGCACTTGTTATGACCAGTTGGCTGGTTATGAATTCGACAAGATTTTCCCGGGATGTCGCATCATCGACATCCATGAGTATCTGATGGAGAAGGGACTGCGTCTGGAGGGTGCTACCGGGGTTCGATACATGTACCACGACCCCTGTCATAGTCCAATGAAACAGCATCAACCGCTGAAGGTGGTTAACACTCTCATGAACGCGGAGTTGAATGGTGTCATTAAGAAGAATGACCGTTGCTGTGGCGAAAGTGGAACGCTGGCGGTTTCCCGGCCCGATATTTCAACTCAAGTACGGTTCCGCAAAGAAGAAGAAATGCGCAAAGGCGCTGATGGATTGCGCGGGGATGGTTTTGCCGGCGAGGTCAAGGTGTTGACGAGCTGTCCATCGTGCCTTCAGGGCTTGGCGCGTTTTCAGGGCGACACTGGTGCACAAGCCGATTACATTGTTGTCGAGATGGCCAAGCACCTCTTGGGCGAACAGTGGATGCCGGACTATGTGGCCGCGGCCAACGCGGGCGGTATCGAGCGGGTCTTGGTCTGAGCAGCGGGTTTGTGTCGGGCTCCGCGTGTCCACTCTGCGCCAGTGACGGTGGCGAGTTACTGCATCGCGCGCGATCCTGGCGTTTGGTGCTCGCTGACGAGCCGGATTGGCCCGGGCTCGTGCGCATCATCTGGAATGAGCACGTGGCCGAATTGTCCGACCTCTCAGAGTCCGATTCTCTGGACCTGGTGGCGGCCGTGCGCCAGGTCGAGCGCGTTTTGAGGGACACCTTGACGCCCGATAAAGTCAATGTGGCCAGTCTGGGCAATCAGGTACCTCATCTCCATGTTCACATCGTGCCGCGTTGGCGCGACGACCTGACATTTCCGGATTCGATCTGGAGCCGACCAGAAACTGGTTTGAGCGGCAACATTTCATCCTCCGATCGCGCCGCCGCAGCCCTTGCCCGAAGCCAGTCCACCGCCCTGCGGATACCTGCGCTGCGCCTCGCGTTAGTTCATTCGTTGGCTCGTTCCAGCCATTCCCATTAATCCAGGCTGCCATGTCCTCGACCCCAATGCTCGTCCCAACCAGAATTGTCCTGCACCAGATTTCGCGTGTGCTTGAAGTCGAGTTTGGCGACGGATTTGTGTTCCGCTTCCCAACCGAGTTCTTGCGCGTCCATTCGCCGTCGGCCGAGGTGAAGGGGCATGGCCCTGGTCAGGAAGTGCTTCAGGTCGGCAAGCGCGATGTGACGATTGTTGCGATTGAGCAGGTCGGGCATTACGCCATCCAGCCGACTTTTTCGGATGGCCACGTTAGCGGCATTTTTTCTTGGGATCTGCTGTACCGCTTGGGTCGCGAGCAGGACACGTTGTGGACGGATTACCTTGCCAGGCTCGAGGCCGCGGGAGCAAGTCGGGACGAAGCGCCGTCGAAGGCGAATGGGCCGGCGCCTGTTGCGCGCGCCTGTGCGCAAACCGCCCCTAGTGCGCCCGCCGCCGTGGCTGCCTCCGCTGTGACACCCACCTTCGGGGCTGAACTCTCGCGTAAGCGCAACTGATGCAACACACCCCGAGCGGCGGCACGACGCATTTTGGTTATGAATCGGTTCCGCTTGAGAGCAAAGCTGACCGGGTGGCCGAGGTCTTTGGATCGGTTGCGAATCGATATGACCTGATGAACGACCTGATGTCAGGTGGCTTACATCGAGCCTGGAAGGCGTTTACGGTCGGCCGGGCCGCGGTGCGTCCCGGTATGCGGGTGCTTGATATCGCGGGCGGTACAGGCGATCTCGCCCGGGAATTTGCCCGCAAATCTGGTACAACAGGCGAGGTTTGGCTGACCGATATCAACCCCGCCATGCTGGCGCGCGGTCGCGACCGGATGATCGACGCCGGACTGCAAATACCGGTGACACAATGCGACGCCGAACAATTACCGTTTCCAGACCGTCACTTTGATCTCGTGACAGTGGCCTTTGGCCTGCGCAATATGACGCACAAGGATCGTGCGCTGGCCGAGATGGTCCGCGTCCTGCGACCGGGTGGACGCCTGTTAGTCCTTGAATTTTCCCGGGTCTGGCAGCCCATGGAGCGTGTGTACGATCTGTACTCGTTTCAGGTCCTGCCACGATTGGGTGCGCAGATTGCGGGGGACGCCCAGAGCTATCGTTACCTCGCCGAATCGATCCGGATGCATCCCGATCAGAGCACGCTGGCATCGATGCTGGAGACGGCCGGCCTGGAGCGGGTGCGCTGGTTCAACCTCACGGGCGGAATTGCCGCTTTGCACGAAGGTGTACGGTTTTAGTCGATCGTTCCGACTCAAGTGGGTCACAATCGTTGGGTCGTAATTGTCGGATCACGGTGATCCGATTGATCCGAATTCTGGGGAGCTTTTCATGCGTGGCGCGTTGAATTCAAAGAATTTCATTCTATCGGCGACGATTCTCGCTGTCGTCTTCCTCTCGGGACCGACGGAAGCCAAGCGCCTCGGCGGTGGCGGCTCCGTTGGTCGGCAAACGCCCGCGCCAGCAAGCCCGGCGGGGGCGTCAGGGGCACAGCGTAGTGCCACGCCCCCGGGGTCGGCCAATTCGACCGCGCCCGCGGGCGCGCCCGGTGCGCCGGCAAATGCCTCGAATCCTGCCGCACAGAATCGCCCTGGTGCGCCTGCGCCCGCAGCCGCGCCTGCTTCGCCCTGGAAGCGCATGCTCGGCGCCGCTGCGGTTGGTCTGGGGATTGCCGCATTGGCGTCCTGGATGGGGGTTTCGTCAGAGCTCGCCAGTGTCCTAGGGATTGCACTGGTCGGTTTGCTGGTGCTCGCTCTGGTGACCGCTTTTTTGCGGCGCCGGCAGGGAGGCCCTGTGCCCGCCCACGCAAATTTCAATCGATCCACGACCGACCGTTCTCGCTTCGAGCCGACGATGCCCGCACCTGAATCGGTCTTTGCGCCCCAGCCGACCCTTTCGCCGGCTCTCGCACCTCACCTCGCACCTCACCTCGCACCCGAGTCTGCCTCGAAGTGGCCGCCTGGTTTTGATGCCCCCGCGTTCATTGCGCAGGCTCGCGAACAATTTATTCGCCTGCAGGCCGCTTTCGATCAAGCGGATCTGGCCACGCTGCGCGAAGTCGCGAGCACCGAGGTGTTCGACGAACTCCGTCGACAGATCGATGGGCGTCATGGCGCCACAAACGTGACCGAGGTCATGAGGCTCGAAACGGACCTCGTCGAAGTTCAGACCGACGTCGGTGAATACACGGCCACAATTCGTTTTCATGGTCTGGTCCGCGAGGCCCCAGGCACTGAGCCGGTCCATCTGAATGAGCTCTGGCATTTGGCCAAGCCCCGTGATGGCAGCGCGGGATGGTTGCTTGTTGGAATCCAGAATCCCGGATGAACACGCCGTTCAAGCCCTGGGGAGCCGGGGTTGTGGCCGCAGCAATCAACCATTTGCTGGAACAACAGCCTTCTGCCCGCGCCTCTTTCGCCGAGTACCACGGGGCGGTTTTTCGGATCGCTCCGACTGGTCCCAAAGGTACGGCCGCTTTGACTGGTACGACAGGTTCGAGCGGCCAGATCTTTGACCGTCTGATCACCGACTTTACGATTCTTGAAGATGGCCGACTGAGCCCAGGGGCGGTGGAGCCACCGCGGGTGACTTTGCAGTTTGAACTCTCGCCAAATCTGGCCCTGGATTTCCTGCGTGACGGGAGCGCAGGTGCCATGCGTCGCGTCCGGATCGAGGGCGATGCGGCACTCGCCACTGCGATTGCGGGCCTTGCGCGCCAGTTACGTTGGGATGTGGAGGAAGATCTCTCGCACGTCATTGGGGATCTGGCGGCCCATCGGGTGGGCGAAACTGTGCGTTCCGCCGCAGCGGGTGGCCGCGATCTGATGGATCGTGCAAGAACCACAACCCTCCAATGGCTGATCCATGATGACGGTGCGCTGGTCGGTCGCCCAGCTCTTGAGTCCTTTCGGGACGATCTCCGGCGATTGCGGGACGACGTCGAACGTCTGGCCAAGCGGGTGGAGCGGCTGGATCGCCCCGATCGCCTGGATCGCCTCCACCAGTCCGCGCACTAGTCCGGCGCGGCGCTGAGTGCTGGTGCCAGATCCTCTCGGTCTGACCCAGCAACAAGCCGACGCCGCCCTCCAAAAGAACGGTCCCAACGCGCTTCCGAACGCGATCGAAAGGTCGTGGTGGGTTCTTTTTGGCGAGATTCTTCGCGAGCCGATGCTCGTGCTGCTGCTTCTGTGCGGTGCCGCGTACCTGGTGCTGGGGGACTCCGCAGAAGCCAGCCTGTTGCTTGGCTTTGCCCTGATCGTGATTGCTTTAACGGTGGTCCAGAACCGCCGAGCCGAAAGGGCATTAGAGGCGCTCAGAGATTTGGCTGCGCCCCATGCACGGGTCGTTCGCAGCGACGGGCAGAAGAATCGCCCACCGGCCCGCATACCCAGTACACAGCTGGTTGTGGATGATCTGGTCCTGTTGGGCGAGGGGGATCGGATTCCCGCCGATGGCACATTGATTGACATGGCCGGACTCACGGCCGGACTCACCGTCGACGAATCTTCCTTGACTGGCGAATCGGTTGCCGTCTCTAAAGCCGCCGGTGCTGGGGTTTCGGGTGGCACGCTTGTGGTCAGTGGGCAGGCCCGAATGCGGGTGAGTGCGACTGGTGCGCGCACTGCGATCGGCCAGATTGGGGTCGGGTTGGCGGCCTTAGAAGTGGCCAGGAGTCCACTCCAGACGATGACGGCCAGGTGGGTGACCCGGATTGCCATCTTCGTCGGAATCTTGTGCACGCTGACCAGCATCGCCTGGATACTCTTGCGCGGCGACCTGATCGGCGGCTTGCTGGGCGGGCTTGCCCTTGCGATGGCGCTTTTGCCGCAGGAATTGCCTCTGGTGCTCACGGTTTTTATGGCGCTCGCCGCACTGCGTTTGTCCCGGCGCAGAGTCCTGGTGCGTCGACTTGCATCCGTTGAGACGCTGGGTTCAGTGGGCGTGCTCTGCGTCGATAAGACGGGCACCCTGACTGAAAACCGCATGTCGGTGGCGCGGCTCTCCCCCGCTGGGCCTTCATCCGAACAAACCGAGTGTCTGATGGCGCACGCGGTTCTGGCGACCCGAATCGACCCATTCGATCCCATGGAACGCGCGATCAGGGCATTGCCGCATGCGCAAGAGCAGTCTGCCTGGAGTCTGCTTCATGCCTATCCCCTTGCGCCTGATTTGCTGGCGATGTCCCAGGTTTGGCAAGATCCAAAGACGGGTGCCCGCCTGATTGCGGCCAAGGGTGCGCCGGAAGCGATCGCTCAACTCTGTCATCTGAGCGGCACCGAACTTGCCCGGATCGAGTCCGAGGTCATGGCGATGGCTGCCGACGGATTGAGGGTGCTGGCGGTGGCTCGAGCCACCAGCAAGCATGACGGCGAATTCGGTCCGAACTCCCCGCTCCCCGCGATTGCCCACGACTACGCCTTCAATTGGCTGGGATTGCTGGGTTTGGCCGACCCCTTGCGTTCGGTCGTACCGAAGGCGATTGCCGATTGTCGGGACGCGGGGATTCGGGTGGTCATGATCACAGGCGACCATCCAGCGACGGCTCAGGCCATTGCAATTCAGGCGGGCCTTTTGGACAGCGCGGGTCAGACTCCAGCTTGGAATGAGACTGATGGGTTGATCATGGGTGCGACGATTGATCGCCTCGATGCGGGCGAGTTGGCCAAACGACTGACAACAACACAGGTGATCGCGCGGGCGAACCCGGCGCATAAGCTGCGCATCGTGCAAGCGTTGCGCGCCGAGGGGGCAGTGGTCGCGATGACCGGAGACGGCGTCAACGATGCGCCAGCGCTTAAAGCGGCGGATGTTGGGGTGGCCATGGGGCAGCGCGGGACCGATGTGGCCCGCGAGGCGTCAGACTTGATCCTTGCCGACGATGATTTTGGCGCCCTGGTTGACGCGGTACGCGAGGGGAGACGCCTCTCCGACAATTTGCGCCGCGCGGCCGGATATCTGATTGCAGTGCACTTGCCGATCGCGGGTCTCGCGTTCGTACCACTGGTCGTGGGCGGGCCGATCCTCATGCTGCCGGCCCACATTGCATTTCTTGAACTTGTGATCGATCCGGCTTGCGCCCTGGTTTTTGAGGCGATTCCGCTGTCGGCATGTGCAATGTCGAGGCCTCCGAGACCAGTTGGCGCTGCGCTGATCGAAGCGAAACAGGTTCGTCGCGCGATCATTCATGGCAGCTTGGTATTCGGATTTGCCTTGGCTTGTTGGTGGGTCATTGCCCGCTTCGGGGGATCCGAGGGACAACTCCGGGCTGGCGTATTTGTCGCACTGGTTCTGAGTAATCTCGGCCTGATCGTGGTTCATCGCGGCGGCTGGCAAAGGCCTGGGCTAGCCTTGCCGATCGTGATCCTCGTGACCTTGGGGATGCTTGCCGCGGTATTGAGCTGGGTACCACTGGCCCAGCTATTCAGGTTCCGCTAAATCCGATCCGACCTTCTTGTACTGCATGGCATGCGACACGGCCAGTATCTGTTCCGGCTTCGGCAGCGATTAGCTGGGGGCGTTCCTGTTGGCAACGTTCGTTGGCTAAAGGGCAGCGCGGATGGAAGGCGCAGCCCGACGGGGGGTTGAGCGGGTCGGGCACTTCGCCCTGCACCGGTGTGCGAGATCGGCCGGTATCGCGCAGTTTTGGGATCGCATCCAGCAGCATCCGGGTGTAGGGGTGCTGGGGGCGACTGAAAAGTCGAGACTTTGGTGCCCACTCGACCAATCGACCCAGGTACATGACGCCAACCGAATCGGCCACAAAGCGCACCACGGCCAGATTGTGCGAGATGAAGAGGTAGGTGAGACCCCGATCTCGCTGCAAGTCACGCATCAGATTCAGGACTTGCGCCTGCACCGACACATCAAGCGCCGAGGTGGGTTCATCGCACACGAGGAAATCGGGCTCGGTCGCGAGCGCGCGGGCAATTGAAATGCGCTGTCGCTGACCGCCGCTGAACTGATGTGGAAAACGCGAGAGATCTGAACCGGACAGGCCGACTGACTCTAATAAGGTGCTCACCCGTTGTTGCAATTCAGGCCCTGGGCTGGCCAGACCATGCTCGAGCAGGGGCTCAGCCACGATGTCGCCAACCATCCAGCGCGGATCGAGGCTCGCATAGGGATCCTGAAAAATCATCTGGATTCGCTGGCTCAGCGGGCGAGCGAGTGCATTGTCAGTGCCATCAAACAGCACACGCCCCTTGGTTGGCGGATGCAGACCCACCAGGAGACGGGCCAGGGTGCTCTTGCCGCAACCGGATTCGCCAACGATAGCGAGCGTCGTGCCACGGGCAATCGTAAAACTCACATCGTCGACCGCGTGCAGCAGACTCGCCTGGCGCCCGCTCAGCAACCGGCTGAGCCACGAGGCGGAGAGATCGAATGTCTTGCTCAGGCCCTCGACCTGCACCAGGTGCTCGCCGGGTTGGATGCGACTGGAGGCATTCATTGCCGCATTCATGCCACATGCTCCGGCGCATGCAGCCAACAAGCCGCCCGGCTGGTGTTGGCATCGAGCAACTCGGGTCGCTCAAGGCGGCAGCGCTCAAATGCGCGCGGGCAACGCGGGTGAAAGGCACAACCCGGGGGTATTGCATCAAGACGCGGCATTGCGCCGTCAATTTGGGCGAGGCGCTCGAGGTCCGTTTCGAGGTCGGGGATCGAGGCCATGAGACCAACCGTGTAGGGATGAGCGGGGCTATGGATGACCTGCTGCACAGGGCCAATCTCGACGATTCGGCCGGCATACATGACGGCGACCCGGTCGCAGGTCTCCGCGATCACGCCCATGTCGTGGGTAATCAGCATGACTGCGGCGCCGCGGTCCTGGCAGATGCGCTTGAGTAGCCCAATGACCTGAGCCTGGATCGAGACGTCCAGTGCCGTGGTTGGCTCGTCAGCGATCACGAGCTGAGGCTCCGCAGCGAGGGCCAGGGCGATCACGACCCGCTGGCGCATGCCGCCGCTGAATTGATGCGGATAGTGATTAATCCGTTCCGCTGCGGCGGGGATCCCGGTCTCTTCCAGCAGTTCGATGGCCCTTTGCCGCGCTTGCCCAGCGGTTAAAGGCAGGTGGGTCCGAATGGTCTCAATGAGCTGATGACCGATGCTGTAGAGCGGATCCAGCGAAGCGAGGGGATCCTGAAAAATAGCGCCAATCCGGCGTCCGCGGATGGCTCGAAGCTGGTCTTCTGAATACTGGTCAATCCGTTCACCTGCGAGGTGGATTTCACCGCTTGTAATCCGCCCGGGAGGGTCCAGCAGGCCGATGATGGCCGCGCCTGTCAGCGATTTGCCAGCACCGGATTCACCGACGACGCCCAGGATCTCGCCTGGGGCGATCGTCAGGCTTACGCCATCGAGTGCTCGCAAAAGACCTCGACGCGTGGCGAACTCAACGACCAGATTGTTGACTTCAAGGAGATTCATATGCGTCACCGCAAGCGCGGATTGAGCGCGTCGCGCAGCCAGTCGCCGAGCAGATTGATACTTAAAGCGATAATGATCAGCATGGCCCCCGGGAACACCGTAATCCACCACTCGCCGGAGAACAAATAGTCGTTACCGACCCGGATCAGAGTCCCAAGCGAAGGGGAGGTGGGCGGCACACCGACACCCAAAAATGACAGGGTCGCCTCGGTCAGGATCGCGGTGGCCACCTGGATGGTTGCCAGCACCAAGACGGGTCCCAGGACATTGGGCAGAACGTGTCGGCGCAGGATCCGCAGGGGCGAGACGCCGATCAGGCGGGCCGCCTGGACGTATTCCTTGTCCCGTTCGACCAGGGTCGACCCACGCACTGTGCGCGCGTACTGAACCCAGCCGGTCAGGGTGATGGAGACGATCAGGACGCCAAACGCGACCGGCGTATGAGCATTGGGAAAGAGCGCACGGCCGACACCGGCGATCAGTAGCGCAACCAGAATGGCTGGAAAACTCAGCATGACATCACACAGTCGCATGAGCAACGCGTCGACCCATCCGCCCAGAAATCCAGCCAACAGGCCGAGCGCCACGCCGATGAGCAGCGACAGAGCGACCGAGGTGAGGCCTACGATCAGTGAAATGCGTGCGCCGTGAATGACTGCCGACAGAATGTCGCGGCCCTGATCATCGGTCCCAAGCCAGTATTTGGGGCTGCCGCCTTCCAGCCATGACGGCGGTTGGCGGGCATCGGCGAGCTCCAGCGTCGCGAGATCAAAGGGATCCTGGGGCGCCACCCAGCCGGCAAACACGGCGCAGAACAGGCAGACAAACGCCACCACGGCTGCGGCCATGGCGACTGGCGAATTCCGCAGGCTGTAACCGACATCGGAATCGAGCCACCGCGTGATCGGATTGCTGGGTTGGCTCATGAGGACGGGTTCATGCGGACGGGTTCATGCGGACAGGATCAAGCTTTTCGGGGCCGGTCGATGCGAATGCGGGGGTCGACCAGCACATAGAGCAGATCAACGATCAAATTGATCGTGACGAAAATAAGAGAGACCAGGCAGAGGTAGGCTGCCATCACGGGGATATCGGCAAAGCTCACCGCCTGAATAAACAAGAGCCCCATCCCGGGCCACTGAAACACGGTTTCGGTGATGATCGCAAACGCAATCAGACCACCGAGCTGCAGGCCTGTGATCGTCATCACCGGTACCAGGGTATTGCGTAGCGCATGCCCAAAGTGAATCGCGCGGTTGCTAAGACCGCGGGCGCGAGCGAAGCGGATGTAGTCGGTCCGAAGCACCTCGAGCATTTCGGCGCGCACCAGTCGCATGATCAGCGTGAGCTGAAAAATCGCCAGCGTGGTGGCGGGGAGAACGATGTGCTTCCAGCCTGCGACGCTCAGTAGACCCGTACTCCACCAGCCGAGTTGGAGGGTGTCACCACGACCAAAGCTCGGCAACCAGCCAAGGTTGACGGAAAAAAGCAGAATCAACAGGATGCCAATCAGAAACGTCGGGAGTGACACGCCCAACAGCGAAATCGTCATCAGGACCTGGGTGCTGAAGCGGCCCGCTCGAAGGGCGGCGTAAACCCCCATCGGGATCCCGGCAGCCAACGCCAGCAGCGCCGCGATCGTCGCTAATTCCAGAGTTGCCGGCAGTCGCTCGGCGATCAGCTTCGACACCTTGGTACCTTGGCGCAAGCTGATCCCAAATTCGCCCTGAATGGCGTTCCCGAGAAAGTGCTGGAATTGGACCAGAAACGATTGGTCCAGCCCTAGGGCGCTGCGTAATTCGCGAATCTGTTGCGGGGTCGCGTCCTGCCCGAGCAGGAAGATCACTGGGTCACCCACGTACTGGAACAGCAAGAACGCCAGGAAGGCGACCGAGACCAGAACGCCGCTCGCCTGGAGCAGTCGGTTAAGCAAAAAAATGGGCATGCGTTTAGTGAACGCTCGAGATCGTCTAGAGTGCCGAAATTGCAAATTTAACAGGAGACAGGCGATGCCCCGGATGATGACCCCACTTTCCCGCCGCGAAGGAATGAAATTAGGGGTGGCGATGGCTGCCACAGGCACTGCGGCCGCTGCAATGAGCGTCTCTGCAAATGCCCAAAACCAAAGCCCCGGAATGCCGTTTCGGGTCCCGTCAACAACGATTCCGATCGTTGGAACCACCGACGTGTTCCCCGTTCGCCGAATCTATTGCATCGGTCGCAACTACGCGGCCCATGCGCGCGAAATGGGTTCTGACCCGACCCGCGAACCGCCCTTCTTTTTTCAGAAACCGACTGACGCGATTCAGTTTGTGACGCCGGGAACGGTGGGTGATCATCCCTATCCATCGCTGACCAAGAATTATCACTACGAGGTGGAGTTGGTGGCGGCGCTCAAGTCGGGCGGCAAGGACATCCCGATCGATCGGGCACTCGACCTTGTCTATGGCTACGCACTGGGGCTCGACATGACCCGGCGCGACCTTCAGCGGCTGTTGGCGGACGAGAAAAAACCCTGGGAAATCGGCAAATCGTTCGACCGTTCTGCGCCAATCGGACCGATCCATCCGGTGGCGATGGTGGGGCATTTTCGCGGTGAGAACATTTCGTTGCAGGTCAACGGGGTCACCAAGCAGAGCGCGACGCTGTCGCACATGATCTGGTCGGTCGCCGAACAGATTTCCAGGCTCTCGGCAGCCAACGAACTCTTTCCCGGGGACATTATTTACTCGGGTACCCCAGAAAACGTCGGTCCTGTCGTTAGAGGTGATCTCATCCTCTGCAAGATCGATCGCTTGCCGGATTTGTCGATCCGGATCAGTTGATTTCTAAAGTCGACCCCGGTTTCAGCAAACTGTCATCAACTCGGAAAGAAGAGATGCCACGCTAGCGGATCTCTTCTTTCTTTGGAGTTGTCATGAGCCGAACTGGCATGCCTGCATGGTCGACATTGCGCACCACAACCCGCCGCATGGCCGGGGTTTTATCTACCCTGACGAGTACGTTGACGGCGGCCGTGGTGATGGGGTTTGCGGCACCCGCTCATGCCGAGGTGGAAGTGCAGTGGTGGCACTCCATGGGCGGTGCCTTGGGCGAATGGGTCAACGGCCTGGCTAAAGACTTCAATGAAAGTCAGAAGGAATTCAAGGTCGTGCCAACGTTTAAAGGCACTTATGATGAGTCGATGACGGCCGCAATCGCGGCGTTTCGGGCGGGTAATGCGCCGCACATTCTGCAGGTCTTTGAAGTCGGCACCGCCACCATGATGGCGAGTAAGGGCGTCGTTGTGCCGGTCGGTAAAGTCATGAAAGACGCGGGTGAGAAGTTCGATCCCAGCGCCTATGTGCCCGCCGTGGCGGGTTACTACACGTCGCCAAAGGGCGAAATGTTGAGCCTCCCTTTCAACAGTTCGACAACGATTTTCTGGTTCAACAAGGATGCGTTCAAGGCCGCTGGTATTGATACGGCGCGCCCACCGACCACCTGGCCTGAAGTGGCGCTGGCGGCGGCCAAGCTCAAAGCCACCGGTCACAAGTGCCCCTTCACGACCTCGTGGGAAACCTGGACCCAGCTCGAGAGTTTTTCAGCCTGGCACAACGTTGAATTTGCAACCAAGCGTAATGGCTTCAACGGACTCGATACGCGTCTGGCCTTCAACACCCCCTTGCATGTTCGCCATATCGAGAATCTGGCCAACATGTCCAAGCAGGGATTGTTTGTTTACAAGGGCCGCGGCGGCGCGGGCGATGCGCCGTTTATCTCGGGTGAATGTGCGATGACGACGGGTAGCTCGGCGATGTACGCCAACGTCAAGCGCAATGCCAAGTTCGCCTTTGGTGCGGCAACCCTGCCGTACTACCCCGACGTCACCGGTGCACCGCAGAACACCATTATTGGCGGCGCAAGCCTCTGGGTGATGTCCGGGAAGAAAGCGGAAGAGTATCGCGCCGTGGCGGCCTTTTTCAGTTACCTCAGCAAGGCCGATGTCCAGTCCAAGAGCCATCAGACCACGGGCTATCTGCCGATCACGATGGCAGCGTTCGAGATGACCGATAAGTCGGGTTTTTACAAGGCCAATCCCGGAACGGACATCGCCGTGAATCAGATGATCCGCAAGACCACCGATAAATCCCGTGGGATTCGGCTGGGTAACTTCGTCCAGATCCGCGCGATCATGGACGAAGAGCTCGAGCAGATTTGGGCGGGCAAAAAGTCGGCTAAAGAAGGCCTCGATGAAGCGGTCAAGCGCGGCAACGAGCAGCTTGAGCGTTTCGAGAGCGCGAACAAATCCTGAGGGGCCAAGCCATGCGCTTGAACGGTTTTGGACAAGCGCGTTCGATTTAATTCACGCGGGTTACCCTGGGCGCTGATGGCGCCCCAACTCGCGATCGTTTTGATTTTCTTCTTTTGGCCTGCAGGCCAGGCGCTCTACCAGAGCCTGCTATCTCAGGATCCATTCGGGACATCGGTCCAGTTCGTGGGAGGCGAGAATTTCGAACGCCTCTGGAATGACGCGACTTACCTCGCATCGTTCAAGGTTACTGCGATTTTTTCGATTCTGGTTGCGGTGTTGGGCCTTTCCTCGTCGCTCCTGCTCGCCGTATTGGCCAATCGCGTGGTCGCGGGCGCCTGGGTTTATCGTTCGCTGCTGATCTGGCCCTATGCCGTAGCGCCTGCGATCGCCGGGGTGGTCTGGCTCTTTTTGTTTGCGCCGTCCGTGGGCGTTGTGACCCATGTGTTGCGCGAATGGGGGTTGGCGTGGAACCCCTTGCTCGTTGGCAATCATGCAATGGCCCTGATTGTGATGGCCGCCGTCTGGAAGCAGATCTCTTATAACGTTTTGTTCTTTCTGGCGGGCTTGCAAAGCATCCCGAAGAGTCTGATCGAAGCCGCTGCGATCGATGGTGCGGGCCCATGGCGGCGGTTCTGGACGATCGTTTTTCCGTTGCTGTCGCCGACCGCTTTTTTCTTGCTAGTTATTAACATCATTTACGCATTTTTCGATACGTTCGCCGTGGTGGATGCGGCCACCCATGGCGGACCGGGGAGAGATACGGCGATCCTGGTTTATAAGGTCTATTACGATGGCTTCAAAGCGCTGGACCTGGGTGGGTCGGCGGCACAGTCTGTGATTCTGATGGTGATCGTGATTGGCCTCACCATCGTTCAATTTCGCTTTATCGAGCGACGGGTTCATTACTAACGCGATGGCCGACTAAGCAAGTCGCCAACTACCCATGGTTGAAAATCGCCCTGCACTCACCGTCCTGACCCATCTCACGCTGGTGCTGGGAGTCGTGATCGTCGGCTTCCCGCTCTATGTGGTTGTGATCGCCTCGACGCAGACGGCGCAAGACATCGTTCAGAACGCACCGATGTCGCTCTGGCCGGGCGATTCGATGGCAGAGAACTATCGGGCCGCGTTTTGGGGCGGTGTTCTGAATAACGGCGGCCGCGTCGCGCCGGCCTGGCCGATGATGGCGGTGAGCCTTGCGAGCGCACTCATCATTGCGTTCGGAAAAATCGTGATCTCGTTACTTTCGGCCTTCGCGATCGTTTTTTTTCGGTTTCCGTTTCGTACGGCCTGTTTCTGGTTGATTTTCGTGACCCTGATGTTGCCCATTGAAGTGCGGATTGGGCCGACCTATTCCGTGGTGGCGAGTTTGGGCTTGCTCAACACGATGACCGGGCTAACTGTGCCGCTGATGGCCTCCGCAACAGCGACATTCTTGTTTCGCCAATTCTTTTTGACGGTGCCCGACGAGCTGGTCGAAGCCGCACGGATTGATGGTGCCAGCCCTCTGCAGTTCTTTCGTGATCACTTGCTTCCGTTATCAGCGACCAGTATCGCCGCGCTCTTCGTGATCCAGTTTATCTATGGTTGGAACCAATATCTCTGGCCATTGCTAATGACGACCAATGAGACGATGTTGCCCATCGTTCTCGGCATCAAGCGACTGCTGACGGGGGGTGACGCGGGGACTGACTGGAACATCGTGATGGCCACTGCGATCCTTGCCATGTTGCCCCCAGCAGCGGTGGTGCTTTTGATGCAGAAATGGTTTGTCCGCGGCCTTGTCGATTCTGAGAAATAGTATGGGTTCCTTGTCCTTTGATCGGGTGAGCAAGCAGTATGGACAGGGCGTGCGGGCCGTTCCGGT
Organism: Betaproteobacteria bacterium; assembly: GCA_009925965.1. GTDB lineage: Bacteria > Pseudomonadota > Gammaproteobacteria > Burkholderiales > Burkholderiaceae_E > RFPW01. The sequence continues at coordinate 1,351 of RFPW01000025.1, read as the reverse complement.
GATCGCGGGTCTGGATGCGCAGATTGCCGATGGCGAATTTGTCGTGATTGTCGGCCCATCCGGATGCGGTAAGAGCACCTTGTTACGCATGGTTGCGGGCCTCGAGGACATCTCGAGTGGCGAGATCCAGATTGATGGTCGCGTCATCAACCGGCTTGAACCCGCACAGCGCGATATTGCAATGGTTTTTCAGAACTATGCGCTTTACCCGCATATGACGGTGTTCCAGAACATGTCCTACGGATTGCGGATTGCAGGGTTCGCGTCCGACGAGATCGAGCGCCGCGTCGGTCATGCCGCTCAGATTCTCGAAATCTCGGAGTTGCTCGCCCGCAGGCCCCGCGAATTATCGGGTGGCCAGCGCCAGCGAGTGGCGATGGGGCGCGCAATCGTTCGCAAGCCTAAAGTCTTTCTGTTTGACGAGCCTTTATCCAATCTGGATGCTCGCTTAAGGGCGCAGACCCGGTTGGAAATTCGCCGTCTTCATGCTCAGCTACGAACGACCACCCTGTTTGTAACGCATGATCAGGTCGAGGCCATGACGTTGGCCGAACGGATGATCGTGATGAATGCGGGCGCCATCGAACAGAGTGGCACGCCTGAGTCGGTGTACGAGCGCCCCGCGAGTTTGTTCGTCGCGAGTTTTATCGGTTCGCCACCAATGAACCTGCTGCGCAATGCGGCTGGGCTTGGGGCTGCTTTGGGGGCTGCTGCGCCGCGTACCGTCGTTCAGGGGGCGAACGTTGTTCTCGGAGTGCGCCCCGAGGATGCTGTGATAGTCGACTCCCCCCCATCCGAATCGCTCTGGCCCTTCGCTGTCGAGGTCATCGAAATGCTCGGGGCCGAGCGCTTGATCCATGGCCTTGTGGGCGCCGAGTCCTTCATTGTGCGCCAGGAGGCTTCCCGCCCGGCGCCAAGTGCCGGACAGCGGGTCTCCTTGCGAATCAGCCCGTCAAAATTGCATTATTTTGACGCCCGAACCGGTCGCCGCATCGACAATGCGGCGCCTTAAACGGGAATTGAACGGGAATCCTAAGGCTTCAATCAGGCTTTCTTGACCCAGGCCGAGCACCAGCCCTTAGCGGCAACTTGTTTGCCGGCGAAGATCGGGCAGCCGCCCCAGGGAGCGGCCGCACCCTGATAAAGCTGGCAGTTGCTACATGCATTGCCCTTGACATATTTGGCGTGCTTGCTGGTGGTTGCATCTTCCACATAGGCAAGCGAAGTGGCCTGTGCGTCTTTGGGATCGACTTTGGCTTGGGCGAAACCGGTTGAGGCGGTGGCAGCCAATGAAACGATCGGGACAATCTTGAAAAATTCGCGTCGAGTAGTCACGGGAAAGCTCCAGGCG
>RFPW01000240.1 GCA_009925965.1 Betaproteobacteria bacterium | reverse complement strand
CCGGTCAGTCGGATCTGGGGATAGAACGCAGCTTGGGCAACCCCGGTCTGAGCGAACGCTGCACTGCGCAGCGCCAGGGCCTGCGAGATGTCAGGCCGCCGCTGTAGCATTTCACTCGGGATGCCAGCGGCAATGACTGGCGCGCTCGGAACTGTTCCGCTCAGTGGTAAGCGAAGCTCTTTGGGCGCCTGTCCGGTCAATTGTGCCAGCGCGTTTTCGAGCCCGTTGCGTCGACGTGCCAGATCGGATGCATCCGCCAACGCATTTGCCAGCTCCGTGCGCGCGCGCTCCAGATCGAGATCTGTGACCACGCCGACGTCATAACGCAATTGAACCACCCGCAGAGCATCACGGCGGCTTTGGGTGGCCGCGTTAACGATCCGACCCTCGTCGTCAAGACCCCGAAGCTGCAGGTAGGTGCTGGCAACCTCTGCCGTCAGCATGAGGCGCATCCCGTCGGCTTCAAGCAAGGTGGAAAGGAGTTGGGCTTGCGCGACTGCGTAGCTGGCTTTGATCCGACCCCAGACGTCAAGTTCCCATCCCAGAGCGGCCTGGGCGCTGAACTGATTGTCTTCAATGGCACGACGTTGGCCGCCGATGAAGGGCGCTGTTGCAACATCGCGCGAGGTGCGAAAACGCTGTACGGCGCCATCTGCAGTGACTCGCGGGCCAAACTCGGCAGCCACGACCGAGGACTGCGCCCGAGCGCGTTCGACGCGAGCGCTGGCGATCGCCAGGGTTGGGCTCAAAGCCAGTGCTTGTTGCTCGAGCGCATCCAGTTGCGGATCGTTGAAGAGCTTCCACCAGTCGGACCCGATCTGGAGACCGTCCGCCACGACAGGTGTCTTGAAGGTCGTAGGCGTTGCCGGGTCCGCGGGTCTCGCAATCGGCAGCGGCGCAGTACACGAGACGCATCCCGCCAGCATGATCAGCAGGGTCGTCAAAGGGGCCGGTCTCACGGTTAACTGCTCCTGATCAGTGTGCTTCTGCAGGCCGCGGGCCGCCACCGGCAATGACGCGCTGTCCCATCCAGACCAAGATCAGACAGGCCAGCAACGAGACGCCGAGCAACAGAAACGCATCGTTATAAGCCATGACAAAGCTTTGCTTGCGCACCAGATTGTCGAGCGCGCGAACGGCCATTTCGGGTGCCGCGCTGGCTTCGGCGCCGCGCGCCATAAAACTCTGCGAGAGGGTTTCCAGGCGGGCCCGGGTGAGGGGGTCGTAAAGGCTGACGGTCTCGCCAATGTGGCCCGAATGGAACTGCTCACGCAGCGTCAGCAAGGTGGCCAGTGAAGCAATACCGACCGAACCACCGAGGTTGCGCATCATGTTGAACATTCCGGCGGCGCTTGGGAGTTGCGCAGCCGGGACGCCAAGAGTCGCGAAATTCGTAATGGTGATCATGACGAATGGCTGCCCTAATGCGCGCACAACTTGCGCTGCTATCAACTCCGGACCAGCCGTATCGACCGTCATCCCGGTGTTCATAAAACAGGAGCCTGAAAAAAGAGTGAGTCCAATCGTCAGAAGGATCCGGTTGTCGACCATCGTCGACAGACGCGCTGCAAAAGGCATGATGAAGATCTGCGGCAACCCCATCCAGAGAATGACCTGGCCAATGGCAAGCGGCGTATAGCCTGCGATCTGACCGAGAAACAGGGGCAGGATGAAGGCTGAACCATACAAACCGAGGCCCGTCGTAAATGCGATGACTGATGCGATCAGGAAGCTCGGGCGGGCAAAGATTCGCAGGTCGATGAAGGTTTGTTTCGCGCTCAAACCCCGCCAGATCCAGAGCCCAATCCCGCTGACTGCGAGCACGGCCGCGATCCGTATGAAATTACTTTCGAACCAATTCTTGGAATTACCTTCTTCAAGCATTGCGGTGAGCGAACCAAGTCCAATCGCCATGACCGCGATCCCGAACCAATCGGCCCCCCGCAGGGCCTTCAACTGCATGGGCTCAGAATCGAGACCCCAGGCGACCCCCGCGAGCAGCACAAGCCCGGGCGCCCAGTTGATATAAAAAATGACGGGCCAGCTATAAAGCGTGGTGAGCCAGCCGCCGACCGTCGGTCCAAGTGTTGGCGCGAGTGTCGCTGTGATGCCAAACAACGCGAGCCCAACCGGGCGCTTGGAGGGCGGCAAAAAACGGGTGACGAGCACCATCGCCATCGGGATCAGGACGCCACCTGTGAACCCTTGTAATGCCCGAAAGACAATCATGCTTTCGAGATTCCAGGCGACCCCACATAAGGTGCTGAAAATCAGGAAGAGCGTGACATTAACCAGGAGATATCGCCGGATTGAGAAGACGGTCGCCATGAACCCCGTTAAGGGAATGGCGATGACTTCGGCGACCAAGTAGGCGCTCGAAATCCAGGAGCCTTCTTCTTGCGTTGCCGAAAGCGATCCCAGAATTTCCTTCAGCGACGCATTGGTGATCTGGATATCGAGGACTGCCATGAACGCACCCAGAAGACCCGCCAGAACGGCGATCCAGGTGCGCAGTGGTACCTGCTCGGGTGGGGCGGTCGACACCGATCAGGGTCGCAGGTCGACGGAGACCGACGCCGACATCCCGGGGACGACGCGATCGGCGATATCGGTCATCTGAGATGGATCCAACACCAGCTTGACCGGCACACGTTGGACGATCTTTGTGAAGTTCCCGGTCGCATTATCGGGCGGCAGGAGCGCAAAGGTTGCGCCCGAGGCCGGTGCAAAACTGTCGACCCGGGCCTTGAGCGCTCGCCCCGGAAAGGCATCTAATTCCACCGTCGCAGACTGGCCAACCCGCATTGATTCGAGCTGGGTCTCTTTAAAATTGGCTACGATCCAGACGGACCCGTCAACGACCGCGGCGAGCTGTTGACCCGGCTGCACCCGTTGCCCGAGCTCGACCGTCCGTTTTCCGATGCGCCCGCTGCCCGGCGAAAGCACAGTCGTATAGCCCGACTGCAGTTCAGCCTCTTTGAGTTGTGCACCCAACACCGATTTTTGGGCCAGCGTCGACGATTGCGCCGCCATCATCGCGCGCACACCTTGCTCGGCCGCCTTAGCAGAGGCCCGACGCGCCCCTAAGTCGGCTATCGCAACCCCGCGCGCGGCGAGCGAGGCGTCGACCTCCTGTTTGCTGATGGCGCGCAGTTCACCGGCGAATAGCAGCTGATTGCGAGCCGCATCCTGCTCGGTGCGGGTCAAGGTGGCTTGAGCCTGCGCGACTTGTGCGGTGGCTGCGGCGGCCACCGCCTTGGCCTGTTCGATTTGCGCAGCGCTGCCTGCGATTGCCGCTTCGGCCTGAGCCAGTTGCGCCTTCAGGCGTTCAATCTGGACTTGGGCATCGGC
>RFPW01000239.1 GCA_009925965.1 Betaproteobacteria bacterium | reverse complement strand
ATGACCTGAAAGTGCGGCGCAAATTGCGCCTCTGGGACACCAAACGCCTGCAGAAAGCGCCCAAACAGAGCCTGTTCCTGGGGGGCTGCGCTGCCGTCCGCGAGCAATGAGTCGCACAGATTGATTAAGATGCAGAGCTTCTGGGCCTCATTGAGTTGACCCGGGGCTTGGGTCAAATACTGATCCAGCGTGATCTTGCGGGTGAATTTGACCGCGTCGTCCAGGAGTGCCCGGTCGCCCCCGATGACACTGACGAGTTGGCCGATCTCTTCTTGTTCGATTTCGCCATCGGCGGACATCATGTAAAGAAGTGCGCTCGCAAAGGCAAGCTTTGGGGTCAGTGCGGGGGCGGCGTCGCCCTTGAACATATCGAACAGGCCCATGATTGCTCCGGTAGTCATGAAAAATGCACCGCAATGGTTGCATATCCTTGCGGTTCGTCAAGTCATTCGTCAGCCTGCGCTATGCTTTGGTGCGCTTTTTTCCAAGTCTCTAGTACTGCCCGAGCGAACCCGAACGATGCCATTGAAGTCTTTCAAACCAAAGCTCCATCCGATCGCTGCAGCGGTCGTCCTCTCCATTGCTATGCCGGCCGCGGTGCTCGCTCAGGACGCTGGGCGTGGCGGTGCTGCTGAAGCGCCTGGGCTCGAGCCGCAGGGCCCGCGACTAGATCGCGTCGTCATCCAGGGTGGTGAGCGCAACGACACCGAGCTGCGCAGGCGCTCTCAGGTCGCCAAGCAGGTTTACGGCCGCGAGGAATTGGATAAGTTCGGCGATACCAACGTTGCCGATGTGCTCAAGCGCCTGCCGGGGGTCACGCTTCAAGGTAATGCGCCTCGGATGCGCGGCCTCGGGTCGGACTACACCATCATCCTGCTCAATGGCGATCGGGCTCCGCCGGGGTTTTCTCTGGATCAGGTCAGCCCCGAACAGGTCGAGCGGATTGAAATCAGCAAGGCGCCGACAGCCGATCAGAGCGCACAAGCCATTGCGGGCTCAATCAACATTATTTTGAAAGAGGCGCCACGGGTCTCGCAACGCGACCTGCGCCTCAATCTGGGCTTGTCGCCCCAGCGCCCGCGTCTGGGTGGCAATTTCACCTTGGGTGAAAAATTGGGGGCACTTTCCCTGTCTCTGCCGATCTCGGGCTTTGAGTGGCGGCGGCCGACCGACGTGGTTAACCGCCGCGATATGCCGGGTCTTGATGGGCAGTTCTCGCAGGTTATTCAGTCAGGCCGACAAGAGAATTACGGTCGGGGAATCAACATGGGACCCCGTCTGAGCTGGAAACTGAGCGATGACGAAACCCTCACCTGGCAATCGTTCCTGCAAAAAGGAATCTTTCATAACGACATCCACTATGCCAACCAGATTTTGCAGGGTAATCCCAGTCTTGAGGACGATTCCACGAATCGTGGTACCTGGCAAAACATTCGGACCAACCTGCAGTGGACTAATTATCTGAGTGCGACCCAGATCGTGGAACTGAAGGGCGGCTTGCAAAATTCGCGTAGTACCTTTGATAACCGCACCTTCCGTTCGGGCCTCAATCAACTGCGTGCCGTTGGCGATAACCTCGAAAATGGGGCTACGCAGGCCGGCAAATTCACCCAGATTCTCGATAGCCAGCACAGTGTGACGCTGGGTTGGGATCTCGAACTCAGGCAGCGTGATGAAGAACGCACGGTGACGGTGGGGGGCTTGCCGCAGTTGGCGGATTATGAAGGGCGGCCGTTCTCCGCACGGATTGAGCGCGAGGCGTTATTCATTCAGGACGAGTGGGAGATCAGCAAGCAATGGTCGGCTAATCTGGGAGTCCGCGGCGAGCGGATCCAGACCACCAGTAAGACCCTCGATCTTCCGGTCAGCAACGAAAGCAGCGTCTTAACGCCGCTACTTCATCTGAATTACAAGTTTGATCCGAAGGCCCGGGACCTGATCCGAGCGAGCCTGACCCGTAGCTATAAGCCGCCAGGCCTGGCGACCTTAATGGCGCGGCCAACGATTAATCGCCTCTACGACAACCTCAGCCGAACGAATACGGAGCTCGCCCCGGATCGGGATGGCAACCCCACATTGCGACCCGAGTTAGCGACTGGTCTCGATCTGGCGTACGAAACCTATCTGCCCGATGGCGGTTTGATCAGTATTGGAGTGTTCTCGCGCCAGATTGAAAATCTTGTGCGAAACGTGACGTCGCTCCAAACAGTCGCTTATGCGCCCGCGCCACGCTGGATCTCGCGGCCGACCAATTTTGCCAGTGCGCAGACCCAAGGCCTTGAGCTGGAAGTCAAGGGCCGTGCGGGCGAACTGATGCCGTCGTTCTTTGAGCGCCGTATGCCGCTGAATTTGCGAGCCGCACTCAGCTTCTATCACTCCAGCGTTGATACGGTTCCAGGGCCGAATAATCGATTGGACGCCCAGCAACCCTGGTCTGGCACGCTAGGGGCTGATTACCGGATGATCAGCCTGCCGGTGACGGCCGGCGGCAATTTAACGGTCACTCCCGGATATACCACCCAACAAACGACGTCACAGGCGCTCGAGCAGTCTCGGACGCGTGGGTTCGATTTGTATGCCCGCTGGACCTATAGCCCGACCCTTGCATTCCGTCTGTCGGCCAATCAACTGTTTGCACTCGATACGCAGACCCGGACGTTCCTGAGTAATGGGAACTCGAGTTCGGCGCTGCGGAGCAATTACACAGCGATTGGCCTGGGCATTGAAATGAAGCTTTGATCTCTCAAATTTCGACGTGGCCACCAATTTCGATGGCGTGGTCAAACGGGATTCGATAGAACTCGGTCGCACTCTGCATTGTCCGGTGCATGAAAATGAAACCGGTCGTCAGGATGCTTGCCGAATTCTTGGCAAGAACTTTCTCTTTGCCCACAAAGAACGAGATCTCTGCCAGATGGAGATGGTGGAATTCGCGCGCGCGGAGCATGGCGACTGCACGCATGACATTGGGCTCTTCCATGTAGCCATAGCGGGCGTGTACGGAATGCACATCGCAGTCGAGATGCTTGACGTCAAACCGGTCCTTTTCGTCGACATAGGGTGTGTGTACGGACTCGAGGCTCATCAGAACCACGCGCTGATGCAACACCTTGTTGTGTTTGAGGTTGTGCTCGAGCGATCGCGGCGCAATGCCCTGGTGAGGGACCATGAAAATCGCAGTGCCGTCGATTCTGTGCGGTGGATTCGCTTTGATTCGATTCAGAAAATCCGCAATCGGAACCGCTGCTGACCAGCGGGCCTGAAGCAGGCGGTCGCGCCCGCTGACCCAGGAGATCATGACCAGCAAGGCGACGGCGGCAACGGCGACAGGCAGCCAGCCGCCTTCGAAAAACTTGAAC
>RFPW01000238.1 GCA_009925965.1 Betaproteobacteria bacterium | reverse complement strand
CGCAGTGACGGTCCTGCGCGCGGGCCAAGTCGTCTTTGACGGTCCGATCGCGCAGTGCAGCCTCGATCAGTTGGCGCAGGCCATGGTGGGGCGTCGGGTTCAGCTTCAGCGTCCCGATGTGTTGAGGACAACGCGCAAAGGGTCCGTCTCGCTGGCGGTGCGCGACTTGTCCTGGCGAGACCCCCAGGGCACGCAAAGGGTTTCGGGTGTGACCTTCGATTTGTACGCGGGCGAGATTGTCGGCATTGCCGGGGTGGCTGGTAACGGCCAAAGCGAGTTGCTTGCGCTCCTGTCTGGCATGCTCAAACCCCAGAGTGGACAGGTCGACTTTCGTGGAACCATCTGGAACAGTGCACGGTGGCTTGATCCCACGACAGCCCGGCGCTTGGGCTTGGCTCACGTCCCCGAGGACCGCCATCGCTTTGGCGTGGTCTTGCCCTTGCCACTCTGGGAGTCGGCTTTATTGGGCTATCAGCGAAGCCGGCGCTTTGCCACAGCGTGGGGGTGGGTGCGTCGTCGTGCGGCACGCTCTGCCGCCCAGGTGATGCTCGAGCGCTACGATGTGCGACCCGCTCAACTTGATCTGCAAACATCGACCTTGTCCGGCGGAAATCAACAGAAGCTCATCCTGGCCCGCGAGGCACTCGCCCCAGAGCATGTGCCCGAGGTGTTGTTAGTTGGGCAACCCACCCGCGGGGTCGACATTGGTGCGATCGAACTCATTTATGACCGTCTGCGCGCGATGCGGGATGGCGGCACAGCGGTACTGTTGGTTTCAAGCGAACTGGACGAGATCCTGGCGCTGGCTGATCGGGTGCTCGTGATGAACCAGGGCGTCATTGTTGGCGAACTGGCAAATGAAGACTGCAGCGAGGCCGCCCTTGGCCGCCTGATGGCGGGTGTGTCGTCCCGAACGCAAGTTGGCGTGGAGGCCGCGCTTTGAGTCGACCGGTCGAGTTGCCGCGGTGGATGGAATTGGGGCTAATGCCCCTCATAAACCTCGCGCTCGCGCTCGCGGTCTGCTCCGCGGTGCTTGCAGTCGTTGGTCTGCCACCGCAGCAGGTGTTCACGATGCTCCTCAAGGGGGCGTTCGGCAGTGCGGCCGGTTGGAGCTACACGCTCTTCTACGCCACGACGTTTGTTTTTACGGGCCTGGCAGTCGCGGTTGCCTTTCACGGGGGCTTGTTCAATGTGGGGGGTGAAGGTCAGGCCATGATCGGAGGTCTGGGTTGCGCGCTGATTGCCTTGTCTGTGGGTGAGCAATTAGCGACCGATCTGGCCGCCATTGTTGTGTTGCCGATGATGGTCGTGGCTGCGATGCTTGGCGGGGCACTGTGGGCCGCAGTGCCAGCCGTATTGCTGGCGTGGCGAGGTAGTCATCTCGTGATTACGACCATCATGTTCAACTTTGTCGCATCGTCTTTGCTGGCTGGCTTGCTGGTAGGTCCCTTGAAGGCACCGGGCAGCATGATGGTTGAGACTGTCGCGTTTCCACTCTCGGCGCGGATGCCCGGGATGCATCAAATGTTGCAACGATTCGGGGTGGATTGGCCGCGTACGCCGCTTAACCTGACTCTCCTGATTGCTCTGGCGGCTGCAATCGCGGTGGGGCTGTATCTGACGCGCTCCCGGTTAGGCTACGAATTACGAACGGTCGGTTTTTCAAGCGACGCAGCCCGCTACGCTGGCATTCAGCCTGATCGACATCGGGTCATGAGCTTGCTGATTGCGGGAGCGCTGGCTGGTTTGGTTGGGATTAACGAGCTTGCCGGGGCCCAGCATCGCTTACTGCTGGATTTCGTGTTGGGCGCTGGTTTTACGGGGATTGCGGTTTCGTTGATCGGACGCAACCATCCCCTCGGGATCGTATTGGCGTCGATCCTTTTCGGTGGTTTGTATCAGGGTGGTGCCGAACTGGCATTTGAGTTGCCCGGCTTTAGTCGCGACATGGTGACGACGCTTCAGGGCTTGATCGTTTTATTTTCTGGCGCTATGGCGATGGTGTCAGCGCCTCTGCTGGGCTGGATTCTCAACCGAGTTGGGGGCCGCGATGGATGACGCGCAGTGGCTGAGCCTTTTAGTATCGACCTTCAGGGTTTCGGCGCCCTTGGTGTTTTGCGCACTCGCAGGCCTGCTCAGTGAGCGGGCCGGCGTGATCGACCTGGGGCTCGAGGGCAAGATGTTGTTGTCCGCTTTTGCAGCGGGTGCGGCAGGCGCCTTCACCGGGTCGCTCACGGCTGCGCTTGGCGCTGCCTTGCTCGTTGGATTCGCATTGTCGATGCTGCATGGCTTTGCCTGTGTCACACACCGAGGAGACCAGGTCGTGCTCGGTATTGCATTGACCATGACGGCGGCAGGATTGTCCGTTGTTCTTGCAGTGGCCTGGTTCGGACAAGGCGGGCAGACGCCGCCATTGCCCAACACGCTGCGCTTCTTACCCCTGTGGTTTGGCCAGAATTTCTTGGTCTATCTGGCGCTTGGATTGGTTCCTGTCATTTGGTTTTTTCTGTTTCGAACAACGATTGGTCTGCGCTTGCGCGCAACGGGCGAGAACCCTGCCATGGTCGAGGCTGCGGGGCTTTCCGTGACGCTGCTGCGGTATGGCGCACTGGCTATTAACGGATTGTTGTGCGGGTTGGCCGGGAGCTATCTCGTACTGGCCCAAGGGGCCAATTTCTCGCCGCATATGACGGCGGGGCGGGGCTACATGGCATTGGCCGCGATGATTTTTGGCAAGTGGCACCCAGTCGGTGCGCTTGGCGCCTGTCTGCTTTTCGGGTTTCTCGATGCCGCAGCCATCCGTCTGCAGGGGGTGTCCGTTTCGCTTCCTGGGCTCGCTGACCCACTAAGCGTCGTCGAGATTCCAGTTCAGGCGATACAGGCCCTGCCTTACTTGATGACGGTAATCTTACTGGCAGGGTTTGTGGGCCATGCCCGAGCGCCAGCCGCCCTCGGAATTCCTAAATGATCGAACCCCAAACGATCGAACCCTAAATGATTGAACCAACGCCCGCCCAAATGGATGAGTTGGTTGCGGCAGCCAGGGCTGCGAGGGATCGCGCCTACGCCCCCTATTCAGGCTTCTCCGTGGGCGCTGCCCTGCTGGATGAGCACGGCCGAATTCATGCGGGGTGCAATGTTGAGAATGCGGCCTATCCACAGAGTCAGTGCGCAGAGGCCTCCGCGGTCGGCAACCTCATCGTTGCGGGCAGCCGACGAATCACCGCAGTCGTCGTCGTGGGAGTTGCGCCAGAGCCTCTGACACCTTGTGGCGGTTGTCGGCAAAGGCTTCGCGAATTTGCAACTGGCGAAACCCCAGTCTGGAGCGCAGATCCGGATCGGATCCGCGCCCAGTTCACTCTCGGGCAATTACTGCCCGAGAGCTTCGGT
>RFPW01000237.1 GCA_009925965.1 Betaproteobacteria bacterium | reverse complement strand
AGCTTCATCAAATTGGGTGCTCGAGACTCGATGCGTAACCCTAGTGCAGAAGGGAATCAAAGGGCAGGAACCGCACGCGGTCCCCATGAGCGATCGCTTGCCCGGCAGGGCAATCGATCAGGCCATCACTGGCAACGGTGGAGGTCAGAACAGCCGGACCCTGATTGGCAAACAAAACCAGCCCGCCCTCGGCATCAATGGATGCGCGCAAAAATTCGCGGCGTCGATCGGGGCGCGGCCAATCAAAATGAGCTTCCATCACCAGCGACCGTGGTGTCACGTCGGCAACCCCCTGCAACCGCAAGATCAGAGGCCGAACTGCGATCAAAAAGGTAACCAGACTGGACACCGGGTTTCCGGGCAATCCAATGAAATGCGCGCTGTCAAGGCCATCAGGGCGACGCACTGCGCCAAACGCCAAGGGCTTGCCGGGCTTCATCGCGACCTGCCACAAGGCGAGCTTGCCCTCAGCCTGAACCGCGGGTTTGACATGGTCTTCTTCGCCCACCGACATCCCACCCGAACTCACAATCAGGTCCGCGTGGCGGGCTGCTTCGCGCAAGGTGGCCCGCGTCGCGTCGAGTGCATCCGGAATCAAACCCAGGTCTTGCACCTCACAACCCAGGTTACGCAGCAGGTTGATCAAGACAAACCGGTTGGACTCATAGATCGCACCGGGGGGCAAGGGTTGCCCCGGCGCCACCAACTCGTCACCCGTAAAAAAACAGGCGACGCGCAAACGGCGCCTTACCAATAAAGCGGCCGCGCCCACGGCGGCGGCCAGACCCGTGGCCTGAGGCGTCAGGCGCGCGCCGGTCGGCAAAATCACCGATCCCACGCCGATGTCCTCGCCAGCGCGTCGAATCCATTGCCCCCCAGTCGGGATATCGGAAAATGAGACCCCCGCGTCCGATTCGGCCGCGTCTTCCTGCATCACCACGGCATCGGCCCCATCGGGCAAGTCAGCGCCGGTAAAAATCCGGGCGACAGTACTGGCTTCGAGCGGCTGCGCGGGTTGGCCTGCAGGAATGCGCTGCGAAATTGGCAAAAACCGGGGCGCTGAATGTGCAAGGTGCGCCTCGGTTAAATCACGGACCCGAAGCGCCCAGCCATCCCGCTCGGACTTGTCCGTTGCAGGCACATTGATCGTTGAAACCAACGGCTCAGCGAGTACCCGGCCCGCAGCATCGAGCGTCGCGATCCACTCGGTTTCGGCGACCGGTACCGAGCTCTGAAGCAGGTGGGTGAGCGCGTCGTCGAGCGACATCAAAGGAGCGGGACGATTCATTGACGATAACGATCGATCAGGGCCCGGAGTTCAACCACAGCGTTGAACGATCAGTGCCTTCAGTTGAGTCAGATCGGCTGGCATGCGAACAAATCGCTGCGCCCGGTTCTCGATGCCGACGTGTGCCGTTGGGCGGGCGGGCTCAACACCCAGCGCTTCGACCATGGTCTGCGCGAACTTCGCGGGCTGAGCGGTCTCCAGCACCACCATCGGGACACCGGCTTCACGCCAGCGTTCAGCGATGTTGAGGCCATCCGCTGTATGCGGATCAACGGCGACCCCGTAACGAGTGAATGCCGATCGAATCGTCGCGAGGCGCTCGGCATGGCTGCTGCGACCGGAAACAAATCCAAATTCTGTCGCCGCGCGCGCAAAGGCAGCCGTTCCGCCCAGATCAAATTGCCCAGTCTTATCCAGGGTTTGCCAAAGCTCAGCCACCTTGGCGCCGTCCCCCTCAAACAGGTCAAACACAAAGCGCTCAAAGTTGGACGCTTTGGAAATATCCATCGACGGACTCGAGGTCTGCCAGGTGCGGACGGCGGAACGGGGCGCATAACGGCCCGTCCGGAAAAATTCATCGAGCACATCGTTCTCGTTGGTCGCCACGACGAGCCGGGCAATAGGCACCCCCATGCGACGCGCGAGGTGTCCGGCCAGCACATTGCCAAAGTTGCCTGAGGGCACGGCAAATGAGACTGGCCCGGGCGCATCCAGAGCATCGGTCGCCCGCAACCAGCCGTGGACGTAGTAAACGACCTGTGCGACCACACGCGCCCAGTTGATCGAATTAACGGTGCCAATCGACCAGCGTGCCTTGAAGGGGGCATCGTTTGAGACCGCCTTGACCAGGTCCTGACAGGTATCGAAGACCCCATCGACTGCAACGTTGACGATGTTGTCATCGAGCAGCGAAAACATCTGGGCCGTCTGAAACGGACTCATCCGGCCAACCGGCGAGAGCATGACAACCCGGACGCCCTGTTTGCCCCGCATCGCATATTCGGCGGCGCTACCGGTATCGCCACTGGTCGCGCCAAGAATATTCAACACCTGACCGCGCTCGGCCAACACCCATTCGAACAGATTGCCCAGCAGCTGCATGGCCATGTCTTTAAAGGCGAGTGTGGGTCCTTCCGAGAGCTTTAGCAGGTGCAGACCCGGCTCGAGTGTGGCGAGCGGGGCGATCGCCGGAGACCCAAAGGACTCGGCCGTATAACTGCGATCGATCAACGACTGCAATGTGTGCAGCGGGATATCCGTTGCAAATCGTTGCAACACTTCAAAGGCGAGCGACGCATAGGACAGCGAGCGCCAACCATTCAAGGTTTCAGAATCAACCGTCGGAATGTGTTCGGGCATTGCAAGCCCGCCATCAGCGGCCAAGCCACCGAGCAAAATGTCGGTAAAGTCTGCGTTCAGTGAATTCCCGACGACCGCTCCGCCGCGAGTTGAGAGGTAGCGCATCAGCTGAGGTCTTCCATTCGCAGTCGCACGACGGGGCCCAGCACGGTGGGTAAGGTCTGAATGGCCGCAATCGCCTCGTCGACGTCGCGCTCGAGCGCCCGATGGGTCAGCAGGACGACATCAGTCGAGGTCTCACCCGCGGCTGGCTCTGGCTGCAATACCGACCCAATCGAGATCTGCCGCTGCGCGACAATCCGCGTCACGTCGGCCAGCACACCGGGTTGATCGGCCACGGCCATGCGCAGGTAGTACCCACTCTCAATTTCGCCAATCGGCAACACGGGAAGGTCGGACAGCGCATCGGGCTGGAAGGCCAAATGGGGCACCCGATGATCGGGGTCGGCCGTCAGGGTTCGGGTGACATCGACGAGGTCGGCAACCACCGCGCTGGCGGTCGGCTCGGCACCGGCGCCTTTGCCATAAAACATGGTGTGGCCAACCGCATCGCCATGAACCCAGACTGCGTTCATCGCGCCTTCAACGCTGGCCAGTAGTCGGCTCGAAGGAATCAAAGTCGGGTGGACCCGCAATTCGAACCCCAACGGCAGGCCATCCCGCTCACGGCGTCGCGCAATGCCAAGCAACTTGATGCGGTAGCCCAGTTGTTCTGCAAACCGAATATCTTTCGCATCGAGATGACGAAT
>RFPW01000236.1 GCA_009925965.1 Betaproteobacteria bacterium | reverse complement strand
CCAACGCCCCGGAAAACTGACGAGGTTTCCGCGATCGAGTTCAACGATTCGGGTGGCGACCCTCTCTAGAAATCGACGATCGTGGGTAATAAATAGGAGTGCTCCGCCGGGTCTAAGGAGCGGTGGTCCGCCGGCACTGCTGGCGCCATTGGCGCCGCTGGTGCTGGCATCCAGTCCGTCTGTGTTGGTGGCGGCTGACGCGCTTTCGCCGGGCGCAAGCAAAGACTCCAGCCACTCGATCGAGACAATGTCGAGATGGTTGGTTGGTTCATCCAACAAGAGGACGTCTGGCTCTGTGGCCAATGCCTGTGCGAGCGCGACGCGTTTTTTTTGGCCACCCGAGAGGCTGTTGATCCGCAGGTTCGGGTCGAGGCCGAATCGATCGATGGCGCGCTCCGCTGTAGCGTGAAGCCGCCATCCGTCCGAGGCTTCCAGCTCGGTCTGCAGTGTCTGCATCCGTTCGAGCAGCGCGTCCATGTCTTGGGCGTCTGGGTCGGCGAGCGCGTCCGAGACCTCATGCCACTCCCGCAGGGCCGCTGCTGCGGCCCCCAGCCCCGATACGACGGCTTCAAAAACCGTGTGTTCTGGATCGAGCGGGGGCTCCTGGGCGACATAGGCGACCTTGAGTCCCGGTTGCGTCCAGGCCTCGCCGTCATCAAGCCCTCCCAACCCGGCGAGGGCGCGTAGGAGCGACGATTTTCCGCTGCCGTTTCGGCCGATCAACGCCACCCGTTCGCCCGGGTCTATCTGAAGGTCGGCCCGGTCAAGGAGCGCAAAATGGCCAAAGGCCAGGGAGGCAGAGCGGAGTTGGAGTAGCGGCATGGCGCGATGTTACTCGGCAAGGACTTTCGGCGGCCCGCCGGTGCAGTACTCAGTTCGAAAAGATTGAGACCAATAACGCCTCGGCGACCCGACCAGTGGTTCCTTCGGGATCGAGCTCGGGGTTGTATTCCGACATTTCCGCGCCCAGAAACCCGGGGGTCATGGCAATCCCAGCGATAGCGTCGATCAGCTCTTGGGGCTCCAGTCCATGGGCGACGGGAGAGCCGACACCAGGGGCATCCAGAGGGTCCAGGACGTCGAGGTCGATGGAGACCCCCCAGCCCCCCGGTGCGCCCGAGGCGATTTCGATCGCTTCGCGGAGGGTGGCGACAAGACCTCTCGAGTCGATTTCAGCCATTTGAATGATACGAACTCCCAAGCCCGCCAATAGTGCAGATTCTTCGGCTTCAAAACTGCGTACGCCGACCAGACAAAGGTGACGCGGATCGATGCCGGCCCCCTGAGCAAGCCCGACAAGTCGAGCGTCGCCATGACCTAGCAGCACTGCGAGCGGCATGCCATGAACCATCCCGCTCGGGCTCGTAGCGGGCGTGTGGGCGTCCAGATGGGCATCGAGCCAGACCAGGCCGACGGAGCCTTGATGAGCGACGGCCTCGGCAACCCCCTTCCAGGTCCCGATGGCGCATGCGTGGTCGCCTCCAAGCACCAGGGGTTGGTAGCCCCGGCGGATGCATTCGGCGACAGTTGCCGCCAGGCGTTCCGCGTGACGTCGAATGGTCGAAGTGGGGGATGTGGCGCCAGAACTGCGGGTAGGGGTGCTCATCGGCCCTAAGCGGATAACCTCGACCGTTCGGCCGCGGGTTTGGCCCAGTGTTGGGTCAGGCTTACGGAGCCGCTCCTCAAGCCCCTGAGCCAGTAAAGCATCCGGACCTTTTGCGCAGCCTGGGTCGGGCGCTCCAACCCCGACCGGCAGCGCGATCAGGGCGATGGGCAAGGGCGCGCCCGCGGGGACGCCAAGTCGTGGCGGTTTAGAGAGGTTGGGCAAGCTTGGTTGCGGTATACATCGCGTAAATTGAGGAGAGTCCAAATAGGAGATAGGCGACTCGGGCGGGCATCGAACGGTCGCCGAGAAGGGTCGCTACGGGGTCAAATGAGAATGCACCGATGAGGCCCCAGTTGAGTCCACCAATAACGGCCAGACTGAACGCCACCCTGTCTGCGGCGGTGAATGTGGCTGCGCTGGGACTGGTGGGCGCTTGGGCGACGTCTTGACTAATCATGAATTCTTCCCTTTGGGTTGCTGGTCACGCTGCAGCAAAGATCGTTCCTAAGTTCGCCAACCAAGAACAACAAAACAGGCGGCGACTTGACCGAGATGGGTTTTTACGTCATAGTCGAAGGCTGATTTGAGAAAAGGTTCTCAAATTAGACATTCGTTTTCGGCTTCCTGTCCTGATCCGTTTCTAATTAACGGATTGATCCTTGATCGGGCGGCTGAATCAAACCGCCTTCGAGGATTTATATGGATTTCGCAAGCCTAGGGCTGCATTCGGCCCTGCTCGGCGCGCTTTCGCGCTTGGCTCATACTGCCCCTACCGCCGTTCAGCAGCAGGCCATTCCTGCCGCGTTGGCCGGTAAGGACTTGCTGGTCTCGTCGCACACCGGGAGTGGCAAGACCGGAGCTTTCCTGTTACCCCTGCTACATCGGATGGCCGGTGACGCAGGCGAGCGCCGGCCACGCGCCCTGATTCTTACGCCGACCCGTGAATTGGCTTTGCAGATCGAGCGCGCAGCCCGCGACTACACCGTGGAGTTGCGCTCGACAGGTCGTCGATTACGCACGGCCTGCCTGATTGGCGGCGCACCATTTGGGCCACAGCTGAATGCGCTGGCCGAAGGCTCAGAACTTGTGATTGCAACCCCAGGTCGGATGCTCGATCACATGGAACGGGGGCGCGTCGATTTGTCAGGTGTCATGACGCTGGTTCTGGATGAAGCGGACCGGATGCTGGATATGCGAAGACATTGACTTCATTGCCGCTCGCCTGCCTGCCGATCGTCAGACGCTGCTATTCTCCGCCACGCTGGATGGGCGTGTTGCTCCGGTGGCCCGACGCTTGACGAAGGATCCCCAGCGGATTGAATTGTCGGAGCGGATCGACCGTGCCCTTCTGACCGAGGTGGTCCACCACGCCGACGATCTCGACCATAAGAATCGCCTGTTGGACGCCGTGCTGGCGACGACTGGCATGGAGCAGGCCATCATTTTTATGTCGACCAAGCTGTCGACTGAAGATCAGGCTGGTCGTCTGCGCGACGCAGGTCATGCGGTCGCAGCCTTGCATGGCGATCTGCCGCAGCATGCCCGTAACCGGGTCGTCCGGATGCTGCTCGAAGGGCGAATTCAGATTGTGGTTGCGACGGACGTCGCCGCGCGCGGTATTGACGTGCCAACGATTTCGCACGTCATCAATTTCGACCTGCCCATGAAGGCAGAAGACTATGTCCACCGGATTGGTCGAACCGCACGGGCAGGACGCGCCGGGATTTCGGTTTCTTTTGCTGGACGGGCTGACCGCTCACGTCTCTTTGGGATTGAGCGCATGTTGGGCAGGCCATTGCCAGTCGCAACCCTA
>RFPW01000235.1 GCA_009925965.1 Betaproteobacteria bacterium | reverse complement strand
GACGATTGAACGAAGGGCAAAGGCGCTCACCATCATCCCGGCCACGAACAACGGGACGCCAAAGCCGCTGTAGGGCAACGCTCGCTTCGTGGGTGCGCCAACAAACCAGCGCATCATTGCCGCCTGAGCGGCCAGCAGCCCCCCAACCGAAAATGCATGCCATGGCCGCCCCCACATGACGAGTAGCGCGATCACACCGATCTGTGGCAGGGCCATCGTCCAGCAGGCCGAGTGGGCCGCGCCGTCGACGCCAAGTTGTACCGGCAGAGATTCAACGCCCATCACCCGATCACCCTCGACCGCTTTGAAGTCGTTCAGCGTCATGATTCCGTGGGCGCCAAGGCTATAAAGCAATGCCAGACTGATCGAGCGTCCGTCCGGCGTTGCTCCGCCCGCCATCACGGCTGCACCGGTGATCCAGGCAAGCCCTTCATAGCAAAGCCCGCAGGCTGCGTTGCCAAACCAGCCGTTCTCTTTCAGTCGAACCGGGGGGGCGCTATAGGCCCAGGCAAGCAGGAGTCCAGCAACGGCGGCGCCAAATCCCCAGTGCCCCAGAGCACTCGCGACCACCAGCGAAAGCACCGTCCAGCCTACTGCAATGTAGAGGCCCCACTGGCCAGGCATGCGACCCGAGGGGATCGGACGATTGGGTTCATTGATCGCATCAACATGCCGATCGAACCAATCATTGACTGCCTGACTGGTCGCACAAACGAGCGGTCCAGCCAGCAAAACGCCCAGTCCAATCACCAACCAACGATCCGCGACGGCGATGCCAGAAGCCACGACGCCACAGGCGAACGCCCACATGGGCGGAAACCACGTGATGGGTTTCAGCAGTTCAGTGACCGTGGAGAGCGCGGGCCGATTCATCCCGGCAGTTTGGTGTTGACATTAAAGAATGTCAACTCAGGTTTACACTATGATCGAACCTCTGGCGACCGTCCCGCAATCTCGCGGGGCTTGCCGCTCAAGAACCTTCGGTAGGCCATTGCAAACCGCGATGGATCCTCAAAATGCGGAAATGCCCCAGTGGCAAAAGACGCTACCGTCCAATTCGGTTTCGCCCGTGCCCAGTCAGCCCCCGAAAAGTCACGAAAGTCACCGCGAGTCCCGTGGGGCATCCAAACCGGCAATTCCAGCGCTTTGTACATGGCGACCACGTCGCGACTGAACAATCGCCCGCAGACAAAGGCGAGTGGCGCGAAGCGGGCTCCCGGTTGATGTGAAGCGAGCCAGGCGTAATCGATCAAGCCAGGATCGACCGCCTTGGACCCAAAGGCGCCGCGCAAGAAAAATCGGATACTCGGGCGCGAAGTCAGCGCCTCAAAGAGCCCGCGAGTCCAGAGGCGGTAAGAAAAAAACGCATGTAGACCAGGCACTTCGAACGTGCCGCCCCAAGCCTCGCCCCAGTCCCCGGCCCCACCGCCGTGATCTGCCGCCGCGGCCGCCGTGGCGTTGCGGGCCGCACGCGCGTTGAAACCCGTTGGGTTCACCAAGGTCAGGCTGCTAAAGCACTCGGGGCGACGAAGCGCCAGCCGCGCGACAAACTCGGCCGACAACGAAAGCGCCAAAACGTCGATCGCACGCACACCCGTGGACTCATGGATCGCGTCAAGAATCAATTCGATCGCGTCAATAAACACCGCTCGGTCGTAATGACGATCGGCACGATCGGAGAATCCGAATCCCGGCAGATCAGGCGCCCATACCTGCCGATCACTTTGCATGGCCTCGAAAATCGGCTTGATCTCGTAAGCCGAGGCCGAGGCATTCATGCTGTGAATTAAAAGGAGTGGGGGGCCCTCTCCCGCGACATAGACATTGAGCGGTCCAACGCGCCCCTCAAGCACTCGCCTGGAGGCGTTCAGCGCGAGGGTCAGCATTGGGTACACCGTGCACCCGCTATTGGAAAAAGTCTTTCACCCGATCCATAAAGGACTTTGCAGCGGGGTTGTGGCGCACATCCTTGAGAGATTGCTCGAGTTCACGCAACAGAACCTTTTGCTTCTCAGTTAACTTCACCGGGGTCTCCACAGCGAGGTGGCAATAAAGGTCGCCCGGGTAGCTGGACCGAAGCCCTTTGATGCCCTTGCCGCGCAAGCGGAATGTTTTGCCCGACTGAGTTCCTTCGGGCACGTCCATTTCAGCTCTGCCCGCGAGCGTGGGCACTTCGATCTTGCCCCCCAGCGCGGCTGTGGTGAACTGAATTGGAATCTCACAGTGCAGGTCGTCCCCGTCGCGCTGGAATACCCCATGCGGCTTGATCTTGATTTCAACGAATAGGTCGCCAGACGGACCGCCATTGACGCCCGGTTCGCCGTTGCCGCTGGATCGGATTCGCATCCCTTCATCGATGCCCGCTGGGATCTTGACCTCAAGTGTTTTGTTCTTGCGGGTCCGGCCAACGCCTTCGCAAGCCGCACAGGGATCCGGAATGATCCGGCCCGACCCGTGGCAATGCGGGCAGGTTTGCTGAATTGAAAAGAACCCCTGCTGAACGCGGACAGTTCCGCCCCCGCCGCAAGGCCGACAGGGTTGTGGTTTGGTACCGGGCTTGGCGCCCGTGCCCTTACAGGTTTCACAGCTTTCCCAGCTTGGGACCCGGATCTGGGCTTCGTGCCCATTAGCCGCCTGCTCAAGGGAGATTTCCATGGTGTAGCGCAGGTCAGAACCGCGATACACGTTAGAGCGCCCTCCCCCAGCACCGCGAGCACCTGCCTGGCCAAAGATGTCGCCAAAAATATCGCCAAAGACGTCGGCGAAGCCGCCTGCACCAGGTCCGCCGGGGCCGCCGCCCATGTTGGGATCAACCCCCGCGTGCCCGTACCGGTCATAGGCTGCCCGCTTTTGCTCGTCTGAGAGCATTTCGTAGGCTTCTTTGCCCTCTTTGAACTTGGCTTCGGCTTCTTTACTGTCCGGATTGCGGTCCGGATGGTATTTCATCGCCAGTTTGCGATACGACTTCTTGATCTCCTCGTCGGAGGCGTTCTTCGCGAGGCCGAGCACCTCATAGAAATCCCGTTTCGCCATCGGTGCTTATTCACTCATGTTGACCGGTCGACAGGACCGGTCAGGTTAAACGCTGCAGATTAGCCTCGACGCACTTCCTTGAAGTCGGCATCGACGATGTCATCGTCTTTGGGGCGCGAACCACCGGAACCGCCCGAGCCACCGGAGCCACCCGATGCACCGCCGCCGTGACCGCCGCCATGACCGCCACCATGTCCACCGGTTGCCCCAGGACCGCCAGGACCTGGCCCCATGCCGTCGCCTTTCTGCATTTCGGCCGCCATGATCTCACCAATCTTCTGTGAGGCGGTCATCAGGGCCTCGGAAGCGGCTTCGATCCGGGCCTTGTCATCGGACTGAATCGCAGCTTCGGTTTCCTTAATGGCCTCTTCGATCTTGGTCTTTTCGGCTGCGTCAATCTTGTCGGCATGCTCGGTCAGGCTCTT
>RFPW01000234.1 GCA_009925965.1 Betaproteobacteria bacterium | reverse complement strand
ACTTCGCAATCCTCGGGGATTCTGCGGACGCACTATTCGGTGATTGAAAACGTCGAGCTCGCCAAAGCCTCTTGGCAGGTGTTCAAGGATTTCTCGCAATACCTGGACGACCCGGAAGCATCGGCTGGGCTGGTCGCCTGCGGCTATCTGATCGCTGCACCCGATGGCAACAAACTCGACGCGCTGCGCTCAGCGCTCGACGGTCAGCGCGCCAAAGGCATTCCGGTCCAGACCCTGGATGCCAAACAGGCAAGCGACTTGTTACCAATCGCCCGCTTTGATGACGCCGCGCTGATCGGTTATGAACCTGAAGCCGGGTTCGCCGACGCCTATCTGGTCGCGACCAGCTTTGCCCGCTCGGCCCGTCGCCTCGGCACGAAAATCATCGAAGGCGTCGAAGTGCATACGCTGTTGCATGAACAGGGTCATGTGGTCGGCGTCGACACCTCGATCGGGCGCTTCAACGCACCCCTCATCATCAGTACACAAAACATCTGGGCCCGCGACATTGAGCGTTGGACCGGCATTGCCTCCCCGGTCAGCGCGGAACGACATACCGTCTTCGCACTTGAGGGCCCAGATCCCTACACCTACCAAATGCCGGTTTACAAAGATTTGGGCTCCCCCGGCATGCTCTACTGCCGCAGTTATGGCGGCACCCAAATGCTGGTGAGCGAGGGCATTGCGGGCGAGACCCTCGCCGCACCGGACAACGAACAGGGCCACATCTCGATGGACACGATCATCGAAGTGGTGACACAAGTCGCCGAGCGCTTCCCCTCGTATGAAGCGGCCGGAGTGGCCTCGTCCTGGACCGGCGTCTACGACGTCACGCCCGACTGGAACCCGGTGCTTGGGCGCGTGGAGGGGATGTCGGGACTGATCGTCGGATACGGGTTTTCCGGCCATGGCTTCAAGCTTTCACCCGGGATCGGGCGCATCCTCGCACAGGAGGCGGTCGGCCTTGCGACCGATGTACCGTTGACACCTTATGCACTTGAGCGCTTTAGAACCGGCAGTTTGCTCACCGGCAAATACGGTGTCGGCGCGGTGTCCTGACCAAGAGGTTCGACCATGAACCCGCACGCTGGCGCCTTGGTCCTCTTTTCGGGCGGGCAGGATTCGACCACCTGTCTCGCCTGGGCCCTGGATCGTTTCGAGCGGGTCGAAACCATTGGTTTTGACTATGGACAACGGCACCGGATCGAGCTCGAATGTCGGACTCAGGTTCTGCAAGGTTTTCGGGCGCACTTCCCCACCTGGGGCGCAAAACTCGGCGAGGATCGCGTGCTTGATCTGGCGGTACTAGGCGAAATCAGCTCGAACGCACTGACCTCGCAGCGCGCAATCGAATTCGATACCAACGGATTGCCTAACACCTTTGTCCCAGGTCGGAATCTCCTCTTCTTTACCTTAGCCGGCGCGCTGGCCTACCGGCGCGGCCTCAGCGTGCTGATTGGCGGGATGTGCGAGACCGATTATTCCGGTTATCCCGACTGTCGGGATGACACCCTCAAAGCCCAGCAGGTCACGCTGTCTCTGGGCCTCGACGCACGGGTCGTGATCGAGACCCCATTGATGTGGTTGGATAAGGCGGCCACTTGGGCCCTGGCCGCGCAGTTGGGTGGGGACGCTCTGGTGGAGCTAGTCCGGCTCGAAACCCACTCGTGCTATCTCGGCGATCGATCTCGTCTGCACGCTTGGGGGTATGGCTGCGACGACTGCCCCGCCTGCGCGCTACGCAAAGCGGGCTGGATCGGCTACCAAGCAAGCGACCAACGCCCCACCAGCCCGACCAACCCAACCAGCCCGACCAGCCCGATTCAGCGCTTCGCGCTTACCGCTGCCGAGCCAGAGCCCTGGAAAAACGGCCATGGCGTGACCCGAACCTTGGCCACTGACCGGCACGCTCAAAGCCCGACCACGGCCGGGGATGCGGACTGGACCTGGCGAATCAGCATCGCTGACATCGAGACGAGCGGTCCTTTTTCCACCTTCGAACAAGTCGACCGGACGCTGATTCTGCTGCACGGGGGCCCCCTGATCCTGAACCGACCCAGCGCCCCGATCGTTCTGGCTGACCCGGGCGAGCGGATCTCGTTTTTCGGCGAAGAGACCCTCGACGCGAAGATCGCCGCGACACCCGCTCAAGCCCTTAACCTCATGACCCGACGTTCGCGCGTGCACAGCACCGTGCGGGTGATCCACGGTAAGCCGGTCCTGGAGTCAGTGCAGGATGACCGCACCGCCCGCCCGCATGACAATCACGGGGCGTCTGCAACCACGGTGGCCTTCGTGGTTGCCGGGTCGTATCGGATTGAGTGGTCTGCAGGCGATTCAACGGCCAAGCAAGCCCTGATTCTGCGCGCGGGAGAGGGGGTCATCCTTAGGGGGGCCGTTGAAATTGAACTCGATGAACCCCCTCTAACCAGCGACTCAGCGATCGCCTTGAGGCCGTGGCTGATTTTGATCACGTTAGAATCTAAGGACGACTCTCGCATCGACCCTCGCATCGACTCCCGCATCGACTCGCGCGCCTCCATCGTTTCCTAACTGGGTCTTCCTGTGGCCTACCGCTACGCCATCGGCGCCGAAACCTACCGGTTTGAAGACCTGAGGACCCTCCTTGCCAAGGCGAGCCCCTCGCGTTCAGGCGACCTGCTCGCCGGGGTCGCTGCTGACTCGGAGGCAGAGCGGATTGCGGCCAAGTTGATTTTGGCTGACTTGCCATTACAGGCTTTTTTGAACGAAGCCGTCATTGATCCGGAGACCGACGAGGTTAGCCGACTCATCCTCGCCCAACACGACCCGCACGCGTTCGCACCAGTTGCTCACCTCACCGTTGGCGAGTTCCGCAACTGGTTGCTGTCGGACCGCATCGATGCAGCAGCGGTCAGCGCAATCGCCTGGGGCATTACCCCGGAAATGGCCGCTGCGGTGAGCAAACTCATGCGTAACCAGGACCTGGTGCTTGCGGCTCGAAAATGTCGGGTAATTACATCCTTTCGAACTACGATAGGCTTACCCGGTCATTTAGCCGTTCGCTTGCAGCCCAACCATCCCACCGATGATCTGCGCGGCATTGTGGCTTCGGTACTCGATGGTCTGATGTACGGCTGCGGCGACGCGGTGATCGGAATCAACCCAGTCGGTGACAACCTCTCGGGCATCGTCGCCATCCTGAACCTGCTCAACGAACTGCGCGAGCGCTTCGAGATCCCGACCCAAAGCTGCGTGCTGACCCACGTCACCCAGACACTCAAAGCGATCGAACTCGGCGCTCCGGTCGATCTGGTTTTTCAATCGATCGCCGGAACCCAGAAAGCCAACGAAGGCTTTGGCATCTCGCTGGCCTTGCTCGACGAAGCGGCCTCCGCGGTGGCTTCGTTAAGACGAGGGACCGTAGGCCAAAATGCGATGTACTTCGAGACGGGTCAGGGGAGCGCTCTTTCAGCCAATGCCCATCAAGGCGTTGACCAGCAAACCTGCGAGGCGCGCGC
>RFPW01000233.1 GCA_009925965.1 Betaproteobacteria bacterium | reverse complement strand
AGATTCTGGACCGACTGCTTGCCTAAGTAATGATCAATCCTAAAGATTTGTCGTTCGGAAAATAATCGCCGGACCGCGTCGTTAATCTCGCGCGCAGACGCCAAATCATGTCCCAACGGCTTTTCCAGGACGACTCGAACCTTCGCCTGATTGAGACCGACTGCCGCCAGTCCCTCACAAGCTTGCACGAAAAGATTCGGCGCAGTCGCCAGATACATGACCACTGCATCTGCGTCCCGTTGCCCAACCCAATCCGCCAACAGAGAAAAACCGTTGGGGTCGGCAATATCAAAGCGCTGGTAATCAATCGTCTGTGCAAACAAATCGAATTCAGGGCGGTCAGGTTGGACCTCCCAGGTCAGACCCTGAAACCGCTCCCAGAGCAATTCACGGTAACTCACCTTATCGCGCGCCTCGCGTGCCAGGCCGAGAATGCGCCCCCCCTGCGAGCCCCAACCGTGCCGGAAGGCCTCGAACAATGCGGGCATTAGTTTGCGCCAGGTGAGATCCCCAGTCGCACCAAAAAAAACGATGTCGTAACTCATTCGGAATTCTAGTTTGCCAAGCGCGCAAAGTCACCGCGGACGACTAACTCCGGATAACGCCCCGCTCGCGGGGAGACCGCCAACTCGATAAGTTTTTGGGTTCTGCGCATGATTATGACCACTCATCACTTATAGTCGAGAAATCAGTTCCGATCTTTTTTGCAGATAACCGCGAGACGCGATATGACTTCAATGATCAGAAATTTACATACCCTGTCACTAACCGTATGGATAGCCCTAGCCGCACCGGTCGCCATGGCGGAAATGATGGTCACTGAAGTCACCGGCAAAGTTGAACTCAGCGGCAAAGGCCTCGTTACCACGCTCGCTCAGGTCCCTGATGGTTCCCGATTGCAGGTCGCTGCGGGCGCCACGCTCGTGGTCGTGGATCTTGTCAGCGGGCGCGAATTTGTCCTGACGGGTGCCAATACCTACCTCGCGACGGCTACCGGCCCGACGACTGCAGACGGCAAACCCGTTCCAGCGAAGGCCTTGCCCACCAGCAAACTAAGTGAGGTCCGCGTCGCTCCGGGCAAGCTGGCTCAGGCGACCCTCGTGATGCGCGGCGCTCCAGCGACTCGCTTACCAGTGCTTTTGTCACCACTCAGGACAGCCGTGATTACGGTGTTACCGGGATTGCAGTGGGAGGCGGCCGACGCGGCGACGAGCTATCGCCTTGAGGTGACCAAACTGGACGGATCGTTGGTCTGGGAGACCGTGACCACGCAGACCTCGGTGGCTGTTCCAGCAAACCATGCCCTCCAACCGGGTGAACGCTATTCCTGGCGGGTCGAAGCAATTGGTCCGCAGGGCAAGCTCTCAGACTCGTCGTCGAGATTTAGCGTTGTCAGCAAGGAAGCGATCGCCAATCTGGACCTCCTGACACCCGGTGCCGATGCGCCATTCAGCCGTAAAGTCCTGTTCGCGACGCAACTCCAGGAAGCCGGTGCGGTTCAGGAGGCCAAGGTAATCTGGAAGGCTCTGGCCAGCGAACGTCCTGATGACCAGACGTTGGCCGCTTTAGCCCAATAGGCGGACGGCCCTCGGCAGACAGCATTGGCGAGCGAAATGGGCTCCCGAAGGCGTGCGAGTCGACTGAACCTTGTTCACCAGTTGGGAGCGACAGCGTTTTTGCTCTGTGCTCATCTGTGTCAGGGGCACGCAGAGGCACTACCAGCATCCTCAGGATGGGGTGCAGCCATGCAACGAGGCGTCGAAGCACGCGCAGCAGGAGCGCTGCTCGAATCGATCGACCGATTGACTGTGGCTCGCAACAGCGCCACCAGCGAGAACGACCGGTTATTGGCGTCGGCAGCGCTTGGCGCCAGTTTCTTGCAGGCGCAGCGCCTTCAGGAGGCCGAACAGGCGCTGGGCGAGGCGTATGCGGGAATGGTCGGCGTGGACAAGGGCCGCGTTGCCAATGACCTGGGTAACCTGGCGTTCGCGCGCAAAGATTCCGCCCGAGCCAAGGAGTTCTATGAACAAGCCCGCACCTTGGGCCACCCTCAAGCTGAACTCCATCTGGTCGCTAGCCTCAATGTGGCGCGCCTGAGTTCAAAAAACGACCGAGCTAGGATGCTGGGCGACCTGCTCCCGCAAATCGGGCAAGTGCAGGACAGGGCGGCGCGTGCGCGCCTGCTGTTGAACTTCGCGCAACAATCGTCAGCGTTGGATCGCAGCGGTCTGGCGCAGGCGTACGACGCTTACATGCAGGCGATTCGAGAAGCCGAGTCCGTCCGGGCACATCGGCTCGTCGTCGAGGCGCTAGATGCGCTGGCACAACTGTACGAAGTCGAGAATCGCTTCGACGATGCCCAGACCCTGAACCAGCGCGCACTCAAACGCGCCGTCAACGCCCCGGTCGCACTGGTTCAGGACATCCTGATCAGGCTCGAATGGCGACAAAGCCGAATGCTCAAGGCAACGGGTCGCCTAGACGACGCGCTCGCCGCAATGCAGCGGGCTGCAACGCACCTGGAGTCACTCCGTCAGGACCTGCCGATCGAAGTCGAGGGTGGGACCACCTCGTTTGCAAGTCTGCTACGTCCGATTTATGTCGGCCTCGCCGACCTCATCCTGCTACGCCAGTCGGGCGGCGATGTCGGGCACCGCCAAACGGCCGCGATCGAGGCCATCAACGTTCTGGAGCTGAGCCGACAAGCCGAACTACAGGACTACCTGGGAGAGCGCTGTAGCGTGCTGTCGGCTACCGGCGGGAATCAGTCCGTCCCCACCGGCACCGCGGTGCTGTATCCACTGGTACTGGAAGATCGGATCGAGTTGTTACTCAAATGGAGCGGGGGGGCGTCCTATCGAACCGTCAAAACCAGTGCCGCAACGCTGAAACGACTCACTGCGGACATGGCCGACGGTCTGCGCAGTGTCGACAACGACGACTTTATGAGCCCCGCCCAGCAACTCTACAATTTGTTGGTACTGCCCGTGCAGGGCGACCTCGACGCCGCACAGACCAACACGCTGATCATCGCATCTGAAGGCTTCTTGCGGCCTATCCCGTTTGCTGCGCTGCATGACGGCCAGAAATTCCTGATCGAGAAATTTGCGTTGGCTACAGTAACCGGGATGAGCATGACCGATCAGACCTTGTCCGATCGCAAATCGCTGTCTTCGCTCCTGGTGGGGCTTGCTGAACCCGGCACCGCAGTCGACAAACTTGAACCGTCGAAATTCATGGGTGTTGCCCAGGTCGCCAAAGCGAACCTGCGTAGCCTGAATCTCGCCGACAGTAAGACGGTCGTCCGGGACGCGTTGCGGCTTCCAGGGGTCACGGACGAGATGCAATCGCTCGGACAACTACTCAACGGGGTCCGGCTCCTCAATGACGAGTTCAGCGTCGATCGGTTCAGCACAGAAGCCTCAACGGGCAACTACCGCATCCTTCACATCGCCTCACACGGGATCTTCGGGGGCGACGCGAGCTCCAGTTTCATTCTGGCTTCCGAT
>RFPW01000232.1 GCA_009925965.1 Betaproteobacteria bacterium | reverse complement strand
GTGATGTAAACCGCTTGCAGTTCCGGAGGGCGAATTCCACGCCCTCCGGCCAGCTGGGTTGGGGGCTAACTTTCAAGCTCCAGCGTGCGTATTGGTCGCGGTTCAGTTGCTCAGCGCGCGGACACACGCTATTGTAGAAACTCTCCGCCTGGAAGGCGTGAAGCACCAGCATCGAAGGTTACAAAGCGCGAGCGACCAAGGTGGGTTGCTCGGGCCACGAGAAGGCAATCGGCGAAGTCCGCAGACGGGTGTTGGTCGAGCAGGTAAAGCGCCTCCTCCACCGTGGCGTCATGCTCGAACTCAATTCCGGGCGTCTCCAGCATCGAGATGAAAGCGGCCACCATCGCCTTGCGACCCACCCGGTAGCGGCTGCGCAGGACCCACTCCGTCTCAAGTAGTGCGCACAGGCTCACAAGCAAGGGCTCGCCCGCTGCTGTTGCGTCGGCGACGAGTTGTCGCGCCGCCGCGCACTGCGTCGGCGCCGTCGGATCTTGCACGAGAATTCGAACGAGAACGTTCGTGTCGATCGCGATGCTCATTCAGGCAAGCGCATCTCGTCGACGGAAACGCCTGACTGCTCCGGCCTCGGTCTTGGGCCGAAGGACAATGGTGCCGTTGCTCAGCATCGACCAGGCGATCTTGTCGCCGGCCTGCAGACCGAGCCGCTCGCGAACGTCGCGTGGCACGGTCACTTGGCCTTTGCTAGAAATAGTGGTTGGCTCCGACATATGCAGTCCTTCTTTACGATTCAGGATATCGTAAAGCGCACATACCCGCCTCTCAGGAGCTAAATCACATATGGTCGATCATCACCTGGCCGAAACCTGAGCAAGACACCTGGGTCGAACCGGGCATCAAGCGCGCGAAGTCATAGATCGATTTTTCCATCGAGGCGATGATGAGGTCAGCGGCTTCCAACCAACCCATGTGCCGCAACATCATCTCGGCCGAGAGGATTTCTGAACCCGGGTTGACATAGTCTTTCCCGGCGTACTTGGGCGCGGTCCCGTGGGTGGCTTCGAAACAAGCCACCGAATCCGACATATTGGCACCCGGTGCAATGCCGATGCCGCCGACTTGAGCGGCAAGCGCGTCAGACACATAGTCCCCGTTGAGGTTCAGCGTCGCGATGACGCTGTAATCGGCTGGGCGCAACAGAATCTGCTGCAGGAACGCGTCGGCGATCACATCCTTAATGACGATCGTGTTGCCGGTCTTCGGGTTTTTGAATGAACACCAAGGTCCGCCGTCGATCGGCTCGGCATGAAACTCGCGCTGCGCCAAGGCATATCCGGCATCACGGAACAAGCCCTCGGTGTATTTCATGATGTTGCCCTTGTGCACCAGGGTGACGGAGGACTTGTCATTGTCGATCGCGTACTGGATCGCCTTGCGCACCAAGCGCTCGGTCCCTTCGATCGAGACAGGCTTGATGCCGATGCCGGAAGTATTTGGGAACCGGATCTTCTTGACCCCGAGTTCGTTCTGCAGGAAGGCGATCAAGCGCTTCGCTTTTTCATCATCGTGCTGATATTCGATACCCGCATAAATATCTTCCGAGTTTTCGCGAAAGATCACCATGTTGGTCTTCTCGGGTTCTTTCAGCGGCGACGGGACGCCCTTGAAATACTGCACCGGGCGCAAGCAGACATAGAGGTCGAGTTCCTGGCGCAACGCGACGTTCAGGCTGCGAATACCGCCGCCGACTGGAGTCGTCAGAGGCCCCTTGATGGAAACCGCATATTCGCGCAGGACCTGCAGTGTCTCTGCAGGCAGCCACACATCGGGCCCGTAAATCTGTGTCGATTTCTCACCGGCGTAAATCTCCATCCAGTGAATCTGGCGCGACCCGCCGTAGGCCTTAGCGACCGCGGCGTCAACGACTTTGAGCATCACGGGCGTGATGTCAAGGCCCGTGCCATCCCCCTCGATGTAAGGGATGATCGGGTTGTGGGGAACATGCAGCGAAAAATCAGGATTAACCGTGATCTTGGCCCCATCCGTGGGGATCTTGATATGTTCGTACATGCGTTCTCCAGTCGTGATTTTTGGCAGTTAGGGTAAGCTTTACAGCCCCTGATTATGCCGTATCGCGCCATGAACCCGATTGACATCAGATTGACCGCAGCATGATTGTCGGCCGGCTCGTGCTGTCGGCAGTTGGCTCCATGGTGGCCATTGGCTTGGTGATCGGTCTCATCGGATCGGCGCCAGATCAGGCTCAGGCTCAAGAGCGCGGGCTACCCCGGACAACGCTGCAGGCGGGCATGTATCTCATCCGTGCCGAGGTGGCGGCCGATGTCGAGAGCCGCGCTCGTGGCCTGATGTTCCGGGAACGACTGGGACAAAACGAAGGCATGCTTTTCGTCTTTGAGCAGCCATCAACCCAGTGCTTCTGGATGCGAAACACGCTGGTCCCTCTGACGATTGCGTTTCTGGCCGACGACGGCCGCATCGTCAATACCGCGGATATGGAACCCAAGTCCGAGGCCAGCCACTGCTCTAGCGAAGGCGTGCGATACGCCCTCGAAATGGAGCGCGGCTGGTTTGCAAAGCGCGGCCTTAACCGAGGCGATCGAATCAGCGCGCCAAGCTACTTCAAGGCGCCATGATCTGGGCGCCCTGATCAGACCCGGCCGTTTTAGCCCGCGTAATTGTGCTCGGCAAACGTCCAGTTAGTCAGCTTCCAGAACGCTGCCAGAAAGTCCGGACGACGATTGCGATGGTCGATGTAATACGCATGCTCCCAGACGTCGCAGGTCAGCAGGGGCACATCCGCCCCGCTCAATGGGGTAGCGGCGTTGGAGGTGTTGACGATATCGACCGAGCCATCCGCTTTCTTGACCAGCCATGTCCAGCCCGAGCCAAAATTGCCCAATGCGCTCTTGGTAAACGCTTCCTGAAACGCAGCCAGCGAACCCCACTTGGCATCAATCGAGGCGGCCAGCGCGCCAGTCGGATGACCCGACGAGGTCGGCGTCAAACAGTTCCAGAAGAAGGTGTGATTCCAGATCTGGGCTGCATTGTTGAAGACGGGCCCCGACGATCGCTTGACGATATCGACCAAGCTGGCTTGCTCGAATTCGGTCCCTTTCACCAGGTTATTGAGATTGGTGACATAGGTTTGGTGGTGTTTGCCGTGATGAAATTCCAGCGTTTCTTTGGACATGTGCGGCTGCAATGCGTCGATCGCGTAAGGGAGAACCGGCAGGGTATGTTCCATGATCTGAGTCCTTGAGGGTTGGATGGATTCGACCTCGCCGGGGTTAAATCACCGGGCAAAGGGCTCGAATGCACATCGAGTGAACAAAAAGGCTCGTGGATTGTAGGTCAGGCTGGGGCAATCCTGCCATCCTGAGTGAAAAGATCTTGGCAACCCCTGAAAACAGCCCGTGAACGCGAGCACAAGACATGTAAATAGTTGTTTTTAAATGAAATTTTTGTTTGACTAAAATTTAATCAGTTTGACGGGAAGCCAATCGAACCGTGGTTTCATTCCAATGACAGCCC
>RFPW01000231.1 GCA_009925965.1 Betaproteobacteria bacterium | reverse complement strand
TGGGTTTTGCAGGTGGGTTTCGGGGGCGCAGGACCTCACGCCGCCATTCTGTGGATAGTCTTTCGAGACAGCACATCGTGTTCCTGCGGTCAAGTCGGAACTCCGATACGATCGTGGGTTGTATCGGGTTCAACGGGAACGTTTGTGAGTCGACTCGTCCTTTGGGTTTTTCTGTTGGTCGCCACGAATCAGGCTCTGGCTGCCAGTTTTTGTTCTGATTTTCAGCGTCGTTTGATTGGAATTGCACCGGCGGTTTGCCAGCGTGCCGATCTAAAGGCTTCCGAAGCTCGATCGGTTCGTGGTCGCCCGCTTTACGTGACTGACGTGCGGACGGGCGAACCCAAGCTACGCGCGCTGGTGATCGGTGGCATTCACGGAGACGAGTTGTCTTCGACGGCGCTCGCGCTCAAGTGGATTGAGCTGGCTCGGTTGACGCCTGCGCAAACCGAATGGAGATTTGTACCGGCGCTCAATCCCGATGGTTTGCTCACCCAACCCGGCCGTCGGACCAATGCGAATGGCGTCGATCTGAACCGTAATTTTCCGACCAAAAACTGGGCCACCGAGGCACCGGTTTACTGGGAGCAACGGACCCGACGAGACCCTCGTCGCTGGCCTGGTCGTTCACCTCTATCCGAGCCAGAGACCAAGTTCCTGATGCGTCAGGTGGATGAGTTTCGGCCCGATCTGATTATTAGTATCCATGCGCCCTACGGCGTCCTGGATTTTGATGGTCCGACGCTTCCGCCCTCGAGGTTGGGTCGGTTGTACCTGGACCGCGTCGGCATTTTCCCCGGCTCACTAGGCCATTTTGCGGGCGTTGACCGAAATATCCCGGTGGTGACGATCGAACTCTCGCATCACCTTCGGGCGCCCGTGGACGCTGAGGTGAGGCAGATGTGGCTCGATCTCCAGCGCTGGATTTCTGAGCGCGGTATGGAGCGACTGACCGGTGCCCAGCCTTCTTAGGGCGATGCGTGACTAGTCGCCTTGGCGAGGCTGCGTTCGACTGTCTTCATTGGGTTGAATCGTCCCGTCTTGCCAACGACGGACAGGCTCGGCGCCGTCCGCAGCATCTCGATGGCGGCACGCTCGAGGTCAGCACATTGCACCTGGGCGATCCGCTCAAGTTGCTGTTCGACACTCCAGACTGATCCCCTGAACATCAGGTCGCGAGCAATCGATTCGGCGGTTCCTAGGGGGCGCTCCAGATTCATCAGCAACATGGCGCGATGTTGATTCCGGGCCCGTTCGAGGTCTTCGGGGTCGACGCCACGAGCTAGGCGGCTGATCTCTTCGCAGGTGACTTCAAGCAGTGCCTTGAGGTTTCGTGGCGCAACCCCAGCGCTAATCTGAAAGAGTCCACAGTCCTCGTGGCCCTCAGCCCATGCATCAATCGCATAGGCCAGTCCTCGTCGCTCACGCACCGCCTGAAAGAGCGGCGACGACATGCCGCCACCGAAGAGCTCGGCCAGCATCTCAAAGACGGGGTATCGGTCGTCCGAGCGGCCCGGGATCGGCCATCCTAAGACCAGAGTGACTTGGGCAAAGTCACCTGGGCGATGCCGGTACCCTCCGACATATTGCGCATTCTCGGGCCGTTGACCGATTGTTCCGGCTGGCAGATCGCCAAAATGTCGAGTCACCAACTCCTGGAATTGTTTGTGTTCGATCGCGCCGGCGCCGACCACAAGGAGATTCGAGCCCACATGGTGCTGAGCGATCCATTCCGTAAAACAATCGCGCTGCACGGTTCGAATGACTTCCGGGTCGCCCAGAATCGGTCTACCAAGTGCCTGATCGGGATACGCGACGCGATCGAAGCCCTCCTGCACGAGGTCGTGCGGGTCGTCGGCTGCCTCAGCGATCTCTTGCAGGATCACTTCGCGTTCGCGCTCGATCTCGTCGGGAGGGAAGGTCGAATCGCGCACGACGTCCGCCAATAGATCAATCGCCATTGGCGCCTGATCACCCAGGAGCGACAAGTAGTAGGCGGTGTGATCCCTCGCGGTCCACGCGTTCATCGATGCGCCAACGCGCTCTGCTTCAAAGGAGATGCGCCGTGCGTCACGCCGACGGGTTCCCTTAAAGGCCATGTGCTCCATAAAGTGGGCTAGTCCACCAAGTTCAGCGGGTTCGTGGCGCGATCCGACCCGGAGCCACACTCCGATCGCAGCGGATCGAAATCCAGGTAGCCGCGCTGAGGCGATGACGAGGCCGTTGGCCAAAGTTTGTGTTTCAAGATCCATCGCGTCATTGTCACCTATTGTGTTCCCCGGGCGGATCGCGCCTGCGTTAGGATTCCAGCTTGGATGGTCAGGTTCTGAGGTTCAGGCCTTTTTTGGTGATTGTTAGAGGAGAATAATTCAATGAATAAGAGCGATTTGATCGATGCATTGGCCGCCAGCTCTGGCGAGTCCAAAGCGGCGGCGGGGAGGGTTCTGGAGGCCTTTCTGGAGACTGTAGCGGCTCAGTTGGTCCAGGGTGAGAGTGTGACCTTGGTCGGTTTTGGTTCTTTTTCGGTGAGCAAGCGTGCAGCGCGAGAAGGCCGCAACCCACGGTCTGGTGAAACCATCAAAATCAAAGCCAGTAAAGTGGCTAAGTTCTCGCCTGGAGCGGGCTTGAAGAGTGCGCTTAACCCAGACTAAGAGGTTTTGGGGCTAGCCTCGGCCCACGAATGGCATCTTGGTTGCCATCACCGTCAGAAAAAGCGCATTGGCGTCCGCTGGCAGGCTAGCCATCCAGTGGACGGCGCTCGCGACGGAGTCGAGGCCCATGCGATCTTCTGCGACGATGCGCCCGTCGGCTTGCGGAATGCCGGCCGCCATCCGTGCGGTCATGTCGCTGGCCGCATTTCCAATGTCAATTTGTCCGCAAGCAATGTCGTGTTTGCGCCCATCGAGCGCCAGAGATTTGGTGAGCCCCGTTACGGCATGTTTTGTAGCGGTGTAGGCGATCGTGTCGGGCCTGGGTGCGTGAGCGGATATCGAACCATTGTTGATGATTCGGCCTCCACGCGGATTTTGTGACTTCATGACGCGTACGGCCTCTCGGGCACAGAGGAACATGCCGTTGAGATTGACGTCGACCACCTGCCGCCATGCCTGATAGTCGAGGTCCTCAATGGGACCCCGAGCCTGATTGCTTCCAGCGTTATTGAACAGGAGATCGAGACGGCCAAATTGTTCGACCGTGTCTGCGAACAAGTGGGCAACCTCAGACTCGTTGGTCACGTCGGTCGGTACCGCTCGGGCGCGTTCGCCAGCATCTGACTCGGTGGCAACTTGCTGCAGCGTGTCAGGTCGTCGGCCCGCCAAAGCCACCGACCAACCCGCCTGAAGCAATGCCAAGGCAACTGCACGGCCGATGCCGCTGCCGGCTCCGGTGACAATGGCAACTCGGGAGGTTGATGCGGGTTGAATCATAAGGGTGAGGCCGAGGGTTCATTGAAGAGAAGAATGTCTAGGGTCGATTGTAGTCAGATCGGCGTTGGCGGCGCATTCGAAGAAGCATGGTCTC
>RFPW01000024.1 GCA_009925965.1 Betaproteobacteria bacterium | reverse complement strand
TGAAAATCCCCCCGGATTTGGATTTCTGATCCGCGAGGCCCCTCGTTGGCACGCCGGCGGGCCGGAGGCCCCAACTGACTCCTCCCAGGTTGCTGGTCGATCGGTCGACCAGCTGACAGAACTCGTTGGGCGCGTACCGCTCAAAGAGTTGGTGCGCGAGGCTGCGGACGTGATTGAACGACTCGCGATCGAGGCCGCCCTGAAGCTTACGGGTGATAACCGGGCGCTGGCTTCCGACTTGCTGGGGCTGAGCCGACAGAGTCTTTACATCAAGTTGCACCGTTATGGCCTCGGTGATCTCACGACGGAGCCGGCGGTCGGTGACCGGGGGGATACTCCCGACGCCAAGGCGGTATCAACCCGTAAAACGGCCGTCAAGCCCTCGGGTCGGGCGGCGGCCAAGGCCGCAGCGGTGAGCAACCGGGCTGCCGTCAAGTCGGCCACCAAACCGGGGCTGAAGCGCCGGGGTTAATCGTCCCGGCGAGAGGTCTGCGAGGAGTCCGGCCTCAAGGCGCTGGACGTGCGGCATTGTGTCAATTATTTTTGACTTTTTACGTGTCAATACGGATTGACAGTCAATCTGCGGTCGGCTTAGAGTCCACCGCATGGTCCCCGGTCACAGTAAGCCACCCGTATGAACCTGCAGCCCTTGGAGCCCTCGAATCCCTTGGGTTGGGTGGGTATTTTCCGTCTCGGGCTGGTGCAAACCGCTCTCGGGGCGATTGTGGTCCTCACAACCTCTACCATCAACCGGGTGATGGTCGTCGAACTGGCGATGCCAGCGATGCTCCCCGGCGCTCTGGTTGGGTTGCACTACGCGGTTCAACTGCTACGTCCCAGACTCGGCCACGGCTCCGATACCGGCGGTCGGCGAACGCCCTGGATTGTGGGCGGCATGGCCATGTTGGCGATCGGTGGAGTCACTGCGGCGACGGCTACCGCATGGATGTCAATCCAGCCGGTGGGAGGAATCCTGCTGGCGATTCTGGCCTTTCTAGCGATTGGGGTTGGCGTCGGTTGTGCGGGGACCTCGCTCCTGGTGTTGCTTGCAACCCGGGTGACGCCGCGGCGTAGACCGGCTGCAGCAACGATTGTTTGGGTCATGATGATCCTCGGATTCATATTGACATCGGCGATTGGAGGCCGGTTTCTGGACCCGTTCACGCCGCTGCGACTGGTCCAGGTCGCAGGCTGCGTGGCGACGTTGGCATTTCTGGTGAGTCTCGCTGCGGTTTACGGCATTGAGGCGGCGGCACCAAGCGCAGGCGCGAGTTCGGTCACAGCCCCCGCCCCGAGCCCCGCCGGGACCGGTAAGCCCTCCTTCCGAGCCGCGCTGAGCGAGGTCTGGGGCGAACCTCAGGCGCGGCGCTTCACGCTCTTCGTCTTCACGTCGATGCTTGCGTATAGCGCGCAAGATCTCATCCTTGAGCCTTTTGCAGGCTTGGTCTACGGGTTGACACCCGGCCAGACCACGCAACTCTCGGGCGTTCAGAACTCAGGCGTTTTGCTCGGCATGGTGCTCGTCGCTTGTTTGGGGACAGCGATCGGCGGACCCCGATTGGGCTCTCTGCGCGGATGGACGATCGCGGGCTGTCTGCTGTCCGCATGTGCCTTGCTGGCGCTTGCCTTCGGCGGTTGGGTGGGGCCCGATTGGCCGCTCAAACCAACAGTTTTCTCGCTTGGTTTTGCCAATGGCATGTTTGCCGTTGCCGCGATCGGCTCAATGATGAGCCAGGCTAGTGATGGAACTCCCTCCCGCGAAGGCGTTCGGATGGGCCTTTGGGGGGCTGCTCAAGCGATTGCCTTCGGCGGCGGCGGCTTTCTGGGCACGGTCGCAGTCGATTTGACTCGTTGGCTCGTCGGCTCACCTGTGACTGCCTACGGCATCGTTTTTGTTACTGAGGCTGCCTTGTTCTTGCTCTCAGTAGGACTTGCACCGGCGCGAATCGTTCACGTCGCTATCGAACCGAATTGATTTTTATGTCACTGGTCTTTCCATTTTCTGCGATTGTTGGTCAGGATGAAATGAAACGGGCGCTTCTGCTATGCGCGGTCGATCCGCGCATTGGTGGGGTGCTTGTGCTGGGCGACCGCGGTACGGGCAAATCGACTGCAGTACGAGCCCTCGCCGCGTTGCTGCCACCGATGAATGCGGTTGTGGGATGTCCGTATGGTTGTGACCCCAAGACCGCTAACCCCTGCGAACAGTGCCGGGCTCATCGCGCCGCGGGGAGTGGCCTGCTCAAGAGCGCCAAAATCCCGGTCCCGGTGGTTGACCTGCCGCTAGGCGCGACCGAGGACCGCGTGGTTGGTGCGCTCGATTTGGAACGCGCACTCACCAAGGGCGAAAAGGCCTTTGAGCCGGGTTTG
Organism: Betaproteobacteria bacterium; assembly: GCA_009925965.1. Taxonomy (GTDB): domain Bacteria; phylum Pseudomonadota; class Gammaproteobacteria; order Burkholderiales; family Burkholderiaceae_E; genus RFPW01. The sequence continues at coordinate 16,816 of RFPW01000024.1, read as the reverse complement.
TTAGGCCGGGCAAATCGTGGTTTTCTTTATATTGATGAAGTCAATCTGCTTGAAGATCACCTGGTCGACGTGCTCCTGGATGTCGCCGCGTCGGGCGAAAACGTGGTCGAGCGCGAGGGTATTAGCGTGCGTCATCCAGCCCGGTTCGTTCTGATCGGGAGCGGCAATCCTGAAGAAGGCGAACTGCGGCCCCAGCTGCTCGATCGGTTTGGTTTATCGGTCGAAGTTCGTACGCCGACTGAACTTAAGTCTCGGGTTGATGTGGTGCGCCGACGCGATGCGTTTGAGCGCGACCCTGCTGGGTTCGTCGAGCAGTGGCGAAAGGCTGACGCAAAAGTGCGGCGGCAGATTGATGCCGGTCGCAATCAGCTGGAATCCGTTCAGGTGCCTGACTCCGCGCTTGAACAAGGCGCCAGGCTTTGCATTGCGCTGGGGACCGACGGGCTCCGCGGCGAACTGACGTTGTTGCGAACAGCCCGCGCGCTAGCGGCTTTCGAAGGAGCGAGTCAAGTCGAAGATTCCCATTTGAAGCGCATCGCCGTCTCCGCATTACGCCATCGCCTGAGGCGCAATCCACTCGATGAATCGGGCTCCGATATTCGCGTCGAACGCGCGATGAGTGAGGTGCTTGCTTGATCGATCCCCGCTGGCAGCAGGCCCTTGGCGCCGCCGCTTTGCTGGCGGTTAACCCACCCGGATTGGGTGGTGTGGTGGTTCGTGCTGCCCCCGGTCCGGTTCGCGACGCGTGGCTCGAAGCCTTGACGGCACTGCTGGAGCCCGGAACCCCGATTCGACGGATTCCTCCGCAGGTCCCTGATTCCCGCTTGTTGGGGGGGTTGGATTTGACGGCAACCTTGCACGCTGGGCGCCCCGTGGCCGAGCGCGGGTTATTGGCCGAAGCGGATGGTGGGCTCGTGGTTGTACCCATGGCCGAGCGCATGAGCACAGGCACCGCCAGCCGTCTGGCTGCAGTGCTCGATACGGGTGAGGTCCGCGTCGAGCGTGAGGGGATTGCCACGTGCTGGCCCGCGCGAATTGCGGTGATCGCGCTCGACGAAGGGCTCGAATCCGAAGACCGTCCACCGCAGGTGTTGATGGATCGGCTGGGTCTCTGGATCGACCTCGAGGGGATCTCGCCCCGTCATCTCGATGAGGGTCCCTGGGACGCATCAGCGGTCGCACAAGCGCGCGCAGCGCAAGCGACCTTCGAGGCACAAGCTTCCGATGAGGATGTTTCGGACGCCATCGAGGCCTTATGTCGCGTTGCGGATGCGATTGGGGTCGACTCGCCGCGTCCGGTGATTGCTGCGGTGAGGGCGGCCCGTGCCGGGGCTGCGCTTGAAGGGCGATCGTCGGTGGCTGAAGACGACGTCGCACTCGCAGCCAGACTAATCCTTGGGCCTCGGGCCACACGTATACCTCCGCCCGCTGAGTCGTCTGAATCTACAGAATCACCTGAGCCTGAAGAATCATCTAGGCCTCCAGAATCATCTGAATCCCCAGAATCGTCAGAGGCTGCATCTCCGCTGCCCGCTTCGGATCCGAGTCAATCCGAGCTTAGTGAGTCTGACCCAAGCGAGTCTGATCCAACCAGTATCGACTCTAGCGATCCCGAGCAGACCTCCGATTCGATTGACGACGGTAAGCCGTTGGCTGAAGTGGTGCTTGAGGCTGTTCGCTCAGCGCTGCCGCCGGGCCTATTGGCTCAGGCGACCGATCCGAGGCAGATGCGCAGCGGGGCCGCCGCGCAGCAGCGCTCGGGTCGGGTTGGCGCGGTACGAACCGACCCGCGTCGAGGGCGGCCCGATGGAACGGTTCGGGGAGACCCGCGCCGTGGGCCCCGTCTTGATCTGGTCGCGACCCTGCGCGCGGCGGTGCCATGGCAGCGCCTGCGGCGCCGACCCGGCAGTCAGACCCTCGTGGAGGTGCGCACCGATGATTTCCGGGTCGTGCGAAGGGTCCAACGCGCCACGACGACCACGATTTTTGTTGTGGATGCGTCGGGTTCTTCGGCCCTTAATCGGCTGGCAGAGGCCAAGGGTGCCGTTGAACTGCTTCTCGCCGAGTGTTATGTGCGTCGTGATCGGGTCGCCCTAGTGGCTTTTCATGGCCAGAATGCTGAGCTCGTGCTGCCACCAACCCGCTCACTCGTGCGCGCGCGTCGCTCATTGGCGGGGCTTCCGGGCGGTGGCGGTACTCCCTTGGCGGCTGGTCTGGATGTTGGTGGGGCAGTCGCCGACACGGTACGTCGTCAGGGTGATTCACCGCTCCTGGTCGTCTTAACCGACGGGCGGGCCAATATTGGTCGGGATCGTCAGCCTGGACGTCCGCGCGCTGAGGCCGATGCGCTACTTGCGGCCCAGAATTGGCGGGCAGAGGGTTATGCCGCCTTATTGGTCGATACCTCCCCGCGAAGTCATCCGGCGGCCCAGGCGCTGGCGCAGGCCATGGGCGCTCGGTTTTTACCACTCCCCTATGCCGATTCTTCGGTGCTTTCGAGCGCGGTCAAGGCCGCCGTTTCTGGAACTCAGGGAGCCGAGCGCAATCGGGATGCCCGTGGACAGGTGAGGGCATGAACGAGGCGCCGCAGTGGGATATTGATGGGGTCGACTGGCCCAATCGAGAGCACAGCCAGTTTGTCGTTGCAGATGGGCTGCGCTGGCATGTCCAACGGGCTGGTCATGGGCCAACGATTCTGCTGTTACACGGTACGGGCTCTGCATCGCATTCGTGGCGCAGTTTGTTTCCGCTGCTGACGCCTCACTTTGACGTGATCGCGCCGGATTTGCCTGGGCATGGCTTTACACAAACGCCCCCTTCGAATCGCTTGGCGATTCAAATGTCGCCGCACGGAATGGCGCACGCGGTCAGCGCTTTGCTCGATACCCTGGACGCCAAGCCGACGCTGGCCGTCGGCAACTCAGCCGGCGCTGTGGTTCTGATCCGGATGGTCATCGATCAGGGTTTCGCCCCGCAAAGTATTTTTTGTATCAATGCGGCGTTGCTGCCTTTCGAAGGCATTCCGGGCGCCGTTTTTTTACCGCTGGCCAAATTCTTCGCGAGCACGTCGTTGACCTCTAGTCTCTTGTCCTGGCGTGCCTCCGATCGGCTTTCCGTTGAGGCGCTTATCCGCGGTACGGGCTCCATTCCCGACGTTCGGGGGGTCACACTGTATCAGCGACTCTTGCGTCGCCCAGCCCACATTGCGGCCACGCTGGCGATGATGGCCAATTGGGAACTGGGCTCGATCGAGCGCGACCTCAGTCGAATCGGAGTGCCGATTGTTCTCTTTGTTGGAATGGAAGACCGGGCAGTTCCTCCGGCTCAAGCGTATCGGGTGCAGAGCATAGCGCCCAGCGTTCAGATCATCGAGTGGGAAGGTCTGGGGCACCTCGCTCAAGAGGAACAACCTGAGCGTGTGGCGGAGTCCATCCTTCAACAGGCGCAACAGTTGGGGGTGCTCCCGGTGGATGCATTAATTTAGAGACTGGAACAAAAATATGAATCAATTGCCGAGCTATGGGTTGCCTGGAGACCTGGATGCCTGCCGGACGCTCTTGCGCGGCGGCTCAAGGACCTTTTACGCGGCCTCGCTGTTGTTGCCGACGCGGGTGCGAGACCCCGCGATTGCTTTATACGCATTCTGTCGGGTCGCCGATGATGCCGTCGATCTGGCCCAGGAAGACGGTCTAAGCACCGCAAACGCCGCAGTTCGAGCACTCTCGCGCCTGCACCAGCGACTCGATCGGGTCTATTCCGGTGATCCTTTGCCGCAGCCCGCCGACCGAGCGTTCGCCGACGTGGTCAAACGGTTTGCGATTCCGAAGACCTTGCCGCTGGCGTTGCTGGAAGGGTTCGAGTGGGACACTGTCGGCCGTCGATATTCGACGATTGAAGATTTACAGGCGTATGCCGTTCGGGTTGCAGGCACCGTGGGCGCCATGATGGCTTTGTTGATGGACGTGCGGACACCCGAGGCACTGGCGCGGGCGTGCGACCTCGGGATCGGGATGCAGTTGACCAACATCGCGCGCGATGTCGGCGAAGATGCCCGCGCCGGGCGCTTGTACTTGCCTCTGGAATGGTTACAAGAAGAAGGTGTTAATCCAGAGGGTTTTTTGAATGATCCAAGGTTCGATCCACGCATCGCTCGCGTGATTGCGCGGTTGTTGGCTGCGGCCGATGAGGCCTATCAGCGCGCACGGGATGGTGTTACCGCGTTGCCAGCGGATTGCCGACCCGGTATTGATGCAGCAGGTCGGCTCTATGCGGAAATTGGCCGGCAAGTCGAGCGCCAGCAACTCGATTCTGTCTCCTGTCGGGCGGTGGTTTCCGGGCGACGCAAGCTCCGGGTCGCCTTGCCGGCGCTGACCGCAGTTCTCAGAACGGCTGGTACAGGCCAGGCGCGGCCGGCGATCCAGGCTGCCCAGTTTCTGATCAATGCCGTCGTGAACGAACCCGTTGAGCCACGGGTTCGTATCAATGAGCAGTCGGGTTTCCCGATACTTGCCCCGATCCGTGGGGTTTGGCGCTGGCTGGGCGCGGTCGATGACCGTCTTGGGCGTATTCTCGAAATGCTCGATCGACTTGAACGCGAGGAGCGCACCGGGATGCGCGGGATCAGTCGGATTAGTCGGGTTTAGGCCAGTCAAGGCGAGTCAAGGCGGTTCGCGTCCGTGAGCATCCCATAACCTCTTGTTAATTCATGAATGACTGGACGATGGGGGTGATTGAACTGGTGTTTTCTTTTGGGCTCGTTCTCGGGCTCATCGGGATCGACCTTTGGCGTACCAATCGTGCCGTGATGCGAGATCGCCGCACCATGCACACTACAGAGACCTCGCGAACCATGAACGTCCTGATCCTTTGCACGCACAACTCGGCGCGCAGCGTGCTCGCCGAAGGGATGCTGAATCACCTCGCACAGCAACGCGGCCAAGCGGTCCAGGCGCATAGTGCCGGCAGTCAACCGGGCGGGCGCGTTAACCCTTTCGCGCTCGAAGTGCTCGATCAGGCTGGCATTGACACCACAGGATTTCGTAGCAAGAGCTGGGATGAATTCACCACCTCCGAGTCGCCACCGATTTCAATCGTGATTACGGTGTGCGACAGCGCAGCCGCCGAATCCTGCCCGGTGTTTTTCGGGGGCAAAGGTCGCCCGATTAAGGTGCACTGGGGCTACCCCGATCCGTCAAATGCCGATGGCGACGACGATGCAAAGCGTCGCGCCTTTGAGCTCACGCGTCAGGCCATTGGCTTCCGGATGCTGCAGTTGTTGGACGTGTTGCAGCGACCGGCTGCCCATTCGGGGGAGGGTGGTGGCGTCGGTGCTGATCTCGCTAACGCGCTTCAGGCGATTGGTCGATCCTAGGCATGCCAGTCCTGCGCAGGCTCTTAGGCGAGGGTCTCGGAACCTTATTGTTGCTGGCCGTGGTCATCGGTTCTGGCGTCATGGCCGAGCAACTCGCGCAGGGCAATGTGGCGGTCGCCTTGCTGGCCAATACAGCGGCAACGGTCGGCGCCCTTTATGTGTTGATCGAAGTGTTTGGCCCCGTGAGCGGAGCACATTTCAATCCGGTGGTCAGCCTGGTGAGTGCCGTACGCGGCACCCTCCCAATCCGTGACCTCGTGCCATTCGTGATTGTTCAATTGCTTGGCGCGATGCTTGGTGCCTGGCTCGCGCATGCGATGTTTGACCTGCCGATCTTGCAGACGTCAACCAAAATCCGGACCGGAACGGGCCAGTGGATCGCAGAGGCGGTGGCGACGGCAGGCTTGATCCTGACGATCTTGCGCGCTCCGCCTGGTAAGGCATCGGCGATGGTGGCGGCGTATATCGGCGCGGCCTATTGGTTCACCGCCTCTACCTCGTTCGCGAACCCGGCCGCCGTTTTTGGCCGCATGCTGAGTGACAGCTTCGCAGGAATCGCACCGGGTTCTGCGCCGGGTTTTGTGTTCGCCGAAATCATCGGGGGCTTTGTCGGATTGGCGATTGATAGGGCGTTGCCTGATCGGGACGCGCCGAACTAAATCCGTCCGGCAAATTGCCGTACATTTCAGTCGCGGCATCCATGACCCGTCGGGCGAAGCCTCAGGGGGCTCGCTTAGAGGCGCGCATGAGTCCCGAGTTACACATGACCGTTAAACGTGCAGCAGAAATCCAGGGGCGTACGGTGACTGACTTCGTCGTCCATACCTTGCAAATTGCGGCCACTCAAGCGATTGAGGAGGCCGATCTGGTCCGGCTTTCCAAGACATCAAACGCCGAGTCGCCGCGTGTTTTGTCGCCTTAGACCAGGAAGGTTCGATTGCCGGTTACTACACGCTCGCCTCGGCGAGCGTTTCGTTGGCGGATTTGCCCGCACCGCTCATGAAGAGATTACCTCGGTACCCGAGTGTTCCAGCGGTGAGGATGGGTCGTCTTGCGGTTGCGCGAGCCTGCCAGGGCATTGGACTGGGGCGGCGCTATTGCTTGACGCGCTACGTGGCGCAGTGGCAGCGGAGATTGCAGCCCATGCGCTGCTGGTTGATGCAAAAGATAAATCCGCCGCACGATTTTATCGGCACCACGGATGCATCGCTTCACCTGCACAGCCGCGGCTCTTTTTCCTACCGCTCGCTGGTGTCAAAGCGCTAACTGCTTGAGTCCATTCAAGCGACCCTTGGCATCCGAAACGGCAAGAGCGCGCGCACCCACGCACTTTTAAAGCGATCGAGATCGAGGCTCTCGTGCATGACTGGCTCGCTTGCGGCTCCGCTCCTGAGGACTGATCGGGCATAGAACGGCGTGTCCTCGAGCGTCTGTTCGACCTTCAAATCGTCAGCCACCGAATGCGTCGCCCGAGGGATCCGCCAGATCGAGGTGGGTGGCAATACCCTTGCTGGTGGAACCACCAGCGTTTTCGAACTTCCGTCCCTCAAAATCTGCGCGGCAATTGTTCTGCGGAGTCCATCACTGCCCGTCAACGGGCTGCGCTCCGTGAGGTCATAAAGCAACGAGGTTGCGTCGTCTAACCCGTGGGTACGACTCCAGTCCCAGCGCACAAAACTATCCTCCAGAGGGCAATCACCCTCGTTGCTATCCAGGTAACCCAGCCCTCGCCATTTCAGAGCGGGTTGTTCGAAATCAACTTCGATGCGGGCGCACGGGGCAATCGGTGACCAGCGATGCAGGCCTGGGATGTCCAGGTGCCAAGTCGATTCGGCGAGGGCTTCCGGAAATAACCGGATCGTTCCACGGACTCGAAGAGGCAGTGGCATGGCGCGCTCATCGACCCTAATCTCAAGCCGTCTTCCATCCCAGTCGAGGACGCTCGGGCCAATCGCTAATCGGTGCTTACTACGTTCAACCGCGGCTCGCCCGCGCTCAGTCATGGCCCATCGTGCGCTCGGATTCCAGACAGATGCGCCGTACAGGGCGAGGTTCATTGCGCTGAAGTTCAGCGGATCGCCTTCGCCGCGGGTTCGAGCTCGAAAGTAGTACGGTGAAAAAACACTGCCCAGGAGGGCGATCCCGGTCAGGCCGTGGCGGCCATCGTCGCTCAGGGCGTCGATGTACCACCAAGCATAGCCATTGGGCGCGATCGGCGAATCGAACCGAGGTCCGCGATCAGACTCTGCGCGGCGAGTCGACCTGATTGCGTTGACATCGCAATCCCGGGGCCCGGATGCGTGCTGCCTCCCGCCAGATACAGACCCGGCATCCGACTGCGCGAGCCCGGACGTTGAAAGGTCGACATCCATCCGTGGGGTGCCCGTCCATAGAGGGCTCCCCCCGTCGCCGGGAACATCTGTTCGAACTCCCGGGGGGTTGTTCGTACCGTCGCGATGGAGGTCAGTTGGAGCCCGTGTCGGGCCAGTCTTTCGAAGGTCTGTCGTTCGCATCGATTGATTTCCTGCGCATCGAGTCCGCGACCGTCACCAACGGCTGGCGCATTCACCAGACACAGCAAGCGCTCGGCGGGACGTGCTTCCCCGGTCGGCTCCTGATCATCCCGGTCTTGTGCGCACACGTAAACCGTGGGCGACGGTGGTAGGCGTTTTTGCTTGAAAATATGATCAAACTCTTCCTCATATCGATCAGAAAAGAAGACCGAATGTCGTAAGAGAGGAAACCCGTTGGCCTGCACTTTCATTTTCCAGGTCATCGCCGAGAGCGATCGCTCATGGGGGGAAACCGTGGCGACTGCATGGCGTACCTGACGTCCCAGATAGCCACTCGCGATCGCACCGACATCGCCGGCTGCCACGACGGCATCCGCGGCGATATATTCGCCGCTTGCGAGGCGCACGCCGCTGACATGGCCGCCGCTCACTTCGACTGAAGTTGCTTCACAGCCATATCGAATCCGCGCTCCGCAGCGCATCGCGAGTGCCGACATGGCCTGTGCGACACGGTGCATGCCCCCTTCCACCAGCCAAACGCCCTCACGCTCCACATGCGCGACAAGCATGAGGGTGGCGGGTGTGCGAAATGGCGATCCGCCGACGTAGGTGGCATAACGCCCGAACAACTGGCGCAGGCGAGGGTCTTCGAAGTGCGTCCCCAGAGCCTGCCAGAGCGTTTCGAATGGCGAGAGGCGCCAGAGTTTTGCCAGCCCCCGCCAACCGTCAGCGCGCACGGCGTGCTGAACGAGGCCGAACGGGGAGGGCCGCTGAGCATCTAAAAAGGTCGGCGCCAAGGTGTCGTGGATTTCCTTGGCGCGGGCACAAAACGCCAGATATCTCCGCGCTTCGGCCGCCCCGGACAGTTCCCCGATCGCCTGAGCGGATCGCTGTGGGTCGGTGAACAGATCAAGCCGAGAACCGTCATCCCAGGCGTGACGTGCCAGAACGTCAACCGGGTTTAGCCGAACTGCTTCGTCAAACGACGCACCGCATTCATCAAAGAGGGCATCAAAGACGCGCCGCATCGTGAACACCGTGGGGCCACCGTCAATCGCGCTACCGCCGACGTCGACCTCGCGCATTTTCCCTCCCGGCGCCCGTCCGCGCTCGAGCAAAACGACATCGAGCCCACGGCTTGCAAGTGTCGCAGCCGCAGCCAGGCCGCCCATGCCAGCGCCGATTACAGCAATCTTCGGGCTTCTCATGTTCAGTCCTTAGTTCCCTGATGGTGTCACTTGCGAGGAATTTCCATCCTCCAGCGAAAGTGGGTCGATGACAAAAGTGTAAACTAAGCTTGACGTTTTAAACTGACAAGCAGTTAATACACTTATGTGGATTTGGTCCACGAAAAAACGCTCGATGCTTCAGAGGGGACAGGCTGTGACGACCACTTCAAAATCGATTTCGTTTGATCCGGGCCTCGTGATCGAGAATGCCCTGCATAGTGCGCTCGATCGGGCGATGGAGGGCGAAGATCAGGCGCCTCCTCGGCTCGCAGCCGCCATGCAACATGCCGTCTTTCCTGGAGGGGCTCGCGTGCGGCCACGCCTCTGTCTGGCGGTCGGGCTCGCGTGTGGCGTCAAGCCCGCTGGATTGCTGACAGCGGCCGCAGTCGCGATTGAGCTGTTGCACTGTGCTTCGTTGGTTCATGACGACTTGCCATGCTTCGATGATGCCGATACCCGTCGCGGTCAACCGTCGGTTCATGCGGCTTACGGCGAGCGGCTGGCAGTACTGGCCGGCGATGCGCTGATTGTCCATGCATTTGATGTGTTGGGGCAGGTCATCGTGGCCGCGCCTGCGCGGGCCGCACTCTTGATCCGAACGGTCAGTAGCGCCGTGGGGATGCCGGGGGGGATTTGTGCGGGCCAGGCCTGGGAGTGTGAATCTGCGGTTGACTTGTCGGCTTATCAACGCGCCAAAACCGGTGCCCTGTTTGTTGCCTCGGCGGTTGCGGGTGCGCAGGCCGCTGGTGCTGAAACAGGCCCCTGGAAGCGATTTGGCGAGCGACTCGGCGAGGCGTACCAGGTCGCTGACGATCTAAGGGACGTGGCCTCGGATGCCGCCGAACTCGGCAAGCCCGTGGGCCGTGATGTAGCCCTCGATCGCCCGAGTGCAGCGCGTGAATATGGGTTCGGTGGTGCGGTACGGCGCTTTGAATCGCTGGTCGCTGATGCCATGGGTGCGATCCCGAACTGCCCTGGAGCGGGGGCGCTGCGCGGCATGGTTCAACTCGAAGCGCGTCGACTCGTGCCGCAAGAATGGCTCAAGCACGCGGCTTGACCGGGGTTTGCTCAAGCTTGGAGTCTGACTGGCGGCCGGGATGGCTGGAGCGCGCCCGACAGTGGCGCGACCAGCTGCTGATGAGTCCAGCTTTCCAGCGCTGGGCGGCGGCTTTTCCGCTGACTCGCTGGATCGCCGCCCGCCGTGAACAGCAGCTTTTTGACTTGTGCGCAGGCTTTGTTTACACGCAGACGCTGCTGTCCTGCGTGCGTCTGCGCTTGTTCCAGATTTTGGCGGATGGTCCGCTCACTGCGGTGATGGTGGCTACACGTATCGATTTATCGCCCGCCATGGCCGAGCGTCTGTTGCTCGCCGCCAGCGCGCTGCAGTTGACTGAACGCCGTGGCCGCGATCGCTTTGGGCTCGGTCCTCTTGGAGCGGCCATGCTCGGAAATCCCGGCGTTGCTGCCATGGTTGAGCATCATTCAATGTTGTACGCCGATCTGCAGGATCCGGTCGGACTTCTCCGCGCTGGGACCGGGACCGGGTTGTTGCATGATTACTGGGCTTACGCCCGGGCGGATCAGCCCTCTCAACTCGACGCCAATCGGGTTGCCGATTACAGCGCGCTGATGGCGGCCTCTCAGACCATGGTGGCAGAAGATGTGGTCGCGGCCTGGGCGTTTGATCGGTACAAAAAAATCCTCGATGTTGGGGGTGGCGAAGGCGTCTTTTTGTCGGCGGTGGGGGCTGTTGCTCCGCGCACACAATTGGTGCTGTTCGATCTGCCGCCGGTTGCCAGTCGGGGTGGAGAACGCCTGAGCGCAGCGGGGTTTCAAGAACGCTCGCAAGCCGTAGGTGGGGACTTTTGCGTCGATCCGTTGCCCACTGGGGCTGATCTGATCACCCTGGTTCGGGTGCTCCATGACCACGATGACGATTTGGTTTTGAGCTTGCTGCGGGCGGTTCGAAAAGCCATGCCAGCCAACGGAACCTTGCTGATTGCTGAACCGATGGCTGGGACCTCTGGCTCCGAGCGGATTGGCGATACGTATTTTGGTTTTTATCTCCTCGCGATGGGTAGCGGGCGTGCACGAACCCCCGCCGAACTGACGCAGTTGCTGGAGCTATCGGGTTTTACGGAGGTCCGTTTGCAGCCCACTCGACGCCCATTACGGGTTCGTCTACTGACAGCGCGGCCGGCTTTGCCGACCGAAAAAATAAAAGCGTAAATTTAAGTTGACAGGTACTAGTGTCAGCGTTACTTTACATCTTCAATGACCTCCGCCCAGTAACTCATGCCCACCATTGCCAACCGATTTGATGTTCCAAAGGAACTGTCCGTACAGCGCGAAGCGCTGGCGGTCGTTCTGAACGAACCCGGTTGCATCGCCCTGAACCGTCTTGCGTTGTGTGAGCCAGGCGATGACGACGTGGTGGTCGACATTGAGTGGAGCGGCATCAGCACTGACGCTGAGCGCTTGCTTTGGAGTGGTCAGACCCCCGCGCAGTTTGGAGTCGGCTATCCGGTTGTGCCCGGGTACGAATCGGTGGGGCGGATTCGAGAGGCTGGCTCACGTACCCGTTTTGTGCTTGGTGAGCGCGTGTTTGTCCCCGGTGCCCGATGTTTTGGCTCTGCTGGCGGTCAGCTCGGAGCAGCTGCCTCGCGCCTGGTCGTGCCGGGTGCTCATGTCGTTCCAGTCCAACAATCGCTCGAAGAAAGTGCGGTGTTGATGGCCCTCGCTGCGAGCGCCCAACACGCGCTCAACGCAACCGAAGCGGGGGCGGTCGATCTGGTGGTCGGACACGGGGTGCTCGGTCGCTTGATTGCCCGCGTAGCGATGGCCAACGGGACTTCGGCACCGGTGGTCTGGGAGCCCAGCGCTGCCCGCCGCGACGGCGCGGATGGATACTCGGTGATCGATCCTGCCTTAGACCGCCGGCGGGATTACCGCTCAATCATCGATACCAGCGGTGATTCGATATTGCTCGAGCGTTTGATTTCAGGTTTCGAGCCGGGCGGAAATCTGGTCCTCGCCGGCTGTTACCCCGAACCGCTGAGCTTCGCATTTTCACCTGCATATCAGCGCCGATTGCAGATCACTGTGGCCACCGATTGGCATCCAGATGACTTGATCGCCGTCAAGGGCTTGGCCGAAACCGGCTGCCTCTCGCTCGACGATTTGATTACCCATCGTTGTCCGGCCGAGCAGGCCAGCGATGCTTACCGGACCGCGTTCAGCGATCCTGGTTGTCTGAAAATGATTCTTGATTGGAGGGGATACCAATGAGTGGTTTTACTCAGCATGAGCTACGCCGAATCGAAACCTTGCGGCAGGAGGCGGCCGAGCCCCTGGATCCAGTCGCCACGGGCGAGCCTACACGCAAGACCCAGGTCATTGCCATTTATGGCAAGGGCGGCATCGGTAAGAGCTTCACGCTGGCCAACCTGTCACACATGATGGCTGCGATGGGCAAGCGGGTCTTGCTGATCGGTTGCGATCCGAAAAGTGACACGACTTCGCTGCTTTTCGGCGGGCGTGCCTGCCCGACCATCATCGAAACGTCTGCGAAGAAAAAACTCGCTGGCGAACCGGTCCGGGTCGAAGATATTTGCTTCCGTCGCGGTGGCGTCTTTGCGATGGAATTGGGTGGGCCTGAAGTAGGCCGGGGTTGCGGCGGTCGCGGCATCATTCATGGATTCGAACTGCTCGAGAAGCTTGGCTTTCATGACTGGGACTTTGACTACGTCCTGCTCGATTTTCTCGGCGATGTGGTCTGTGGTGGCTTCGGGCTGCCAATCGCTCGTGACATGTGTCAGAAAGTGATTGTGGTTGGTAGTAACGATCTGCAGTCGCTCTATGTCGCCAATAACGTCTGCTCCGCGGTGTCGTACTTCCAGCGTCTCGGTGGCAACGTGGGTGTCGCAGGTCTTGTCATCAACAAAGACGACGGCACCGGCGAAGCGCAGGCATTCGCAAAGGCCGTGGGTATTCCGGTGCTGGCCTCGATTCCGGCAGACGAAAGTATCCGGCGCAAGAGTGCGAGCTACGAAATCATTGGGCGTCCTGGTTCGCCGTGGGCCTCATTGTTTGAGCTCCTGTCCGACAACGTTGCGCAGGCTCAACCGGTATTGCCCGAGCCACTTTCGCAAGATGCGCTGTTGGGGTTGTTTGATGCCTCAGCAGTCGGACGCGATGTTGTTCTCGAGGCGGCATCCAGTGCCGACATGATGGGTAAAAACCATGTCGAGCGCCCGTCGCTCGAAGTCATTTACGAAGCTGCGTGAAGCCATTTCCATGAATGCACCTGTCGAACCCACGCAGCGAATCGTTCCGATCGCAGTGGAACCCACAGCGGTTGCCCGGGAAGGGGATGCGAGTTGCCATGGTGGTCGTGATCGCATGCGAGAGGCTGCGATTGCCGCCGGCAAGAGCGACACGCTTGCGCGTTATGCCGCCGACTATCCGGCTGGCCCTCACGATCAGCCGCAGAGTATGTGTCCGGCGTTTGGTTCGTTGCGCGTGGGCTTGCGTATGCGCCGTACGGCAACAATCCTGTCGGGTTCGGCTTGTTGCGTGTATGGGCTGACCTTCACCTCGCATTTTTACGGTGCACGGCGAACGGTCGGCTACGTCCCCTTTGATTCCGAGTCACTGGTGACCGGAAAACTCTACGAAGACATTCGTGATGCGGTCGCAGGTCTTGCAGACCCCGCGTTGCATGATGCGGTTGTCGTCATCAATCTTTGTGTGCCGACCGCGTCTGGGGTTCCCCTGCGGATGCTGCCGCGCGAGATTGATGGCGTTCGAATCATCGGGATTGATGTGCCGGGCTTTGGGGTGCCGACGCACGCCGAGGCTAAAGATGTCCTGGCTGGAGCGATGCTCAATTACGCCCGTAGCGAAGCAGAGCACGGCCCGGTTCAAGCGCCGCGGGGTGGCCGCGCGGCGTTGCCGACCGTGGCGCTCGTGGGCGAGATGTTCCCGGTTGATCCCCTGACCATTGGGGCTCTGCTCGCACCGATGGAATTGGCCGCCGGCCCAGTGGTACCCACACGCGAGTGGCGTGAGCTTTATAGCGCGCTCGACTGCCGAGTTGCCGCCATGATCCACCCGTTCTACACCGCAGTACAACGTGAATTCGAAATCGCGGGTCGCTCAGCGATCGGTTCGGCACCGGTCGGTGTGGATGGCACAGCGGCGTGGCTCGAAGCGATTGGTGCCGCCTGCAACGTGCCGGCTGAAAAGATCGGGCTGGCCAAAGAGCGGGTTCTGCCGATGATCGCAGCCGCCCTGGAAAAACACCCGATCCGTGGCCGCATTACGCTTTCGGGCTATGAGGGCTCGGAGCTGCTGGTCGGTCGGTTGCTGGTTGAAGCGGGGGCGGATCTTCGATATGTGGGCACCGCCTGTCCACGGACCCGCTGGTCCGATACCGACCGCGAATGGCTCGAAGCCCATGGCGTTCAGGTGCAGTTCCGCGCATCGCTCGAGCAGGACATTGCCGCAGTCGAGGCCTATCAACCCGATCTGGCCATTGGAACGACCCCAGTCGTTCAATATGCAAAAACCAAGGCGACGCCGGCGTTGTACTTCACCAATCTGATTTCGGCGCGACCGCTGATGGGTGCTGCGGGCGCTGGCTCACTGGCGCAGATCATCGGGACCGCAATCGCCGGCAAGGCGCGATTCGACACGATGCAGACGTTTTTTGAGGGCGTGGGTGTTGGCGATAAGGCCGGCGTCTGGTCCGAAACGCCAGTCGCCCATCCCACATTTCGCGATGATCACCGGCGCCGTCTCGAGAAGGCTGCCCGTGCCCGTCGATCACTGGATGCAGTCTGATGCTGGTCATTGATCACGATCGAGCCGGCGGTTATTGGGGGGCGGTCTACGCCTTCACCGCCATCAAGGGCTTGCAGGTCATCATCGATGGCCCGGTGGGTTGCGAAAATCTGCCGGTCACTTCGGTGTTGCATTACACCGATGCCCTGCCGCCGCATGAATTACCCATTGTGGTCACAGGTCTGGGCGAGGAAGAACTCGGACAGCACGGGACCGAACAGGCGATGCGGCGTGCCCACAAAGCCCTCGATCCGCACCTCCCCTCAGTCGTCGTAACGGGGTCTATCGCCGAGATGATTGGCGGCGGTGTGACACCCGAAGGCACTGGGATTCAGCGCTTTTTGCCACGTACGATTGATGAAGACCAGTGGCAAAGCGCAGACCGCGCCCTGCTTTGGCTTTGGACCGAGTTTGGGCCACGCCGCGTGCCCAAGCCGCGTGAGCGCAAGGCGGGTGAGAAGCCCCGGGTCAATCTGATCGGCCCCTCCTACGGGATGTTCAATGGGCCATCCGATATCGCCGAGATTCGTCGCTTGATTGAAGGGATTGGGGCCGAGATCAACCTCGCGTTCCCGCTGGGTAGCCATCTCGAAGAGGTCTCCAAGCTCGCGGATGCCGATGTCAATGTGTGTCTGTATCGCGAATACGGCAGCTTGCTCTGCGAAGCGCTCGATCGGCCCTGGTTACGCGCCCCGATCGGCTTGCACTCGACGACCCGTTTCTTGCGCTCGCTGGGTGAACTGCTCGATCTCGATCCAGAGCCTTTTATCGAGCGTGAGAAGCACACCACGATTAAGCCACTGTGGGATCTCTGGCGATCGGTGACCCAGGATTTTTTTGGTACCGCCACCTTTGGCATCGTCGCGACAGAGACCTACACGCGCGGCATCCGGCGTTTCCTGGAAGACGATATGGGCCTCCCATGCGCTTTCGCGTTCGAGCGATCGGCTGGGGTGAAGCCCGATAACGAAGCCGTACGCAAAGCCGTGCGCGAGCGCTCACCGCTGGTCTTGTTTGGCAGCGTGAATGAGCGCATGTATATGGCCGAAGCGGGCTCGCGCGGAATGCTGATCCCCGCCTCGTTCCCTGGCGCCGTGATTCGTCGTCATACCGGAACCCCGTTCATGGGCTACAGCGGGGCGACTTATCTCGTTCAAGAAATATGTAACGTCTTGTTTGACGTGCTCTTCCACATCCTGCCCCTGGGCACCGAGATGGATAAGGTCGATCCGACACTGGCCAAGGCTGGGGCGGCTGGTCTGCAAACGTCACTCCCCTGGGATGACGACGCGATGGTGTTGCTCGACGAATGCGTCCAGGCCGAGCCGGTTCTGGTGCGGATCTCCGCGGCCAAGCGGGTGCGTGATCGGGCCGAGCGCGATGCGCGCCGGGCCGGTGAAGAACGCGTCACCCTGAGCCGGATCGAAAAGACACGAGAAGACTTGTTTGCGGGGGTGCCAGCATGAGCATGGCACCGGCCGATTTTGATCGTCGCGTGGTCCGAGACTCCGCAAGGGTTTCGGATTGCGCTCGACCGTTCGGATTTTCCGAACGGAGTGGGCGTCATGGTGTCAAAAACCATGGCGATGTTTGCTGCGCGCATGTGGCGTGGTGCCAGCCGTAAGGCTGTTTCGGAGTTTTCAATTATGAGCGATTCTGGAAGCACGGGCGGTCATTCGTCCGGTCTGACGAATGAAGAAGCGAGGGAATTTCATCGACTCTTCATGGCGTCGTTTTTTATGTTTACGTTGATCGCGATCGTCGCGCATCTTCTCGTCTGGAACTGGCGCCCCTGGTTCCCGCCGCTCGAAGGCGCTTCGCTCATTCACGGCGTCAAGGTCGCGCTTCAAGAAGCGCTG